>NZ_JAOTNT010000006.1:0-242516 GCF_025630755.1 Acutalibacter sp. LFL-21
AGGTCCTTACGCTCTCGATTTCGTTCAGCCTGTCGGCCTCTCTCTCGAGCGCTTGACTATCTTACCACATTCGCTTCAGTTTGTCAAGCACTTTTTTCGGATTTTTTTCGCGGCCTTTTCCGTTCACCGGTCAGGTTCCGATTTTCAGCCGCTCTCTTCCGAGTTTTTCGAGCTCTCTCTCGAGCGCTCAGATATTATACCGCACCCTCCCTTAAATGTCAACACCTTTTTTCGTGTTTTTTCATTTTCTTTTCAGGAAGGCCCGTTTCCTCTTTCTTTCCCCCTTTTCCCCCTCTGTACAACGGCAAAGAGATCGTGTTATAATATCTCCATTCCAGAGGGAAAACTCTCTATGCCTATTTTCTATATATTATGTATGGGACGTCTTTCCTTTCGCTTTCCTCTTTCTTCGTGAGGTTTGCCGTCCGTCTCCTTATGGTTCTAACTTACCTTACAACTGAAAGGTGTGGTTTCATGCCCCTGCGCATCCAAGCGGACCTGCCCGCAATTGAAGTTCTGGAGTCTGAGAACATCTTCGTGATGACTCACGAACGGGCGCAGACCCAGGATATCCGGCCCTTAAAAATTGCCATTCTGAATTTGATGCCCACAAAAATTGAAACGGAAACCCAGCTGCTGCGGCTTCTCAGCAATTCACCCCTGCAGGTGGATGTAGAACTGCTGCACACGGCGACCCATGTGAGCAAGAACACCAGCTCTTATCATCTAAATACCTTTTACAAAACCTTCGGCGATGTAAGGGGTCAGAGGTTCGATGGGCTGATTATCACCGGGGCCCCCGTGGAGCAGCTGCCTTTTGAGGAGGTGGATTACTGGGATGAGATGTGCCAGATCATGGAGTGGAGCAAGGAGAATGTTTACTCGGTGCTGCACATCTGCTGGGGCGCCCAGGCCGGGCTGTACTATCACTATGGCATTCCCAAGTATCCTCTGCCGGAAAAGCTCAGCGGCATTTACAATCACACGGTTTTAAATCCCTACCATCCCCTGATGCGGGGGTTTGATGACAACTATTTCGCCCCCCACTCCCGCTACACCGAAGTGCGGCTGGAGGATATCAAGAAGCACCCGGATTTGATTCCCCTGGCGGTGTCAGACTTGGCGGGGCTGCACATCGTCACCAATCAGAGCGGGCGGCAGATTTTTGTCACCGGGCACGCGGAGTACGACCGGGACACCCTGGCCAAGGAGTATTTCCGGGACGTGAACAAGGGCCTGAATCCCAAAGTGCCCTACCATTACTTTCCCGGGGATGACGACACCAAAACCCCGCCCTTTACCTGGCGGAGCAACGCGCACCTGCTGGTGGCCAATTGGCTGAACTATTATGTATACCAGCAGACCCCCTATGACTTTCTGTGCGGCGGTCAGTGAGGGCGGCGTGCCTGTACAAAGCGTTTCGCGGGCGGGGCAGGGACCATTCTTGCAAACCCCGAGTGAATCCGATATAATGGAAAGTACGACGCGGAAAGGAGCGCTTCTTATGAAATACGACGGCATCCTGTTTGATCTGGACGGCACTTTATGGGATTCCACCGAGGCGGTGGCAGCCTCTTGGAAAATTGCCCTGCAGGGCCAACCGGATGTGGAGGCGCCTCCCACCCGAGAGCAGCTGGAAGGCGTGATGGGCATGACTGGCGAACAGCTGATGGCCACCTTATACCCCCAGCTTTCCCCCCAGCGGCATCAGGAACTGTTCGACCTGTGCTGCCAAGTGGAAAATGGGTATCTGCGGGAGCACGGGGGGCGTCTCTATCCCAGCCTGGTGGAGACCTTGGACAAGCTCTCTCAGAAGCTGCCCCTGTTCATTGTCAGCAACTGCAACGAGGACTACATTCCCAGCTTTTTAGACGCGCACCAGCTTCACCGGTACTTTACCGATTGGGAGTGTATTGGACGGACGGGCCGGCCAAAGGGGGAAAATATCCGCCTGGTGGTCAAGCGCAACCACCTCGCCTCCCCCCTTTATGTGGGGGACACCCACATGGACCAGGAGGCGGCCGCTCAGGCCGGGGTTCCCTTTCTTCACGCAGCCTACGGCTTTGGAGAAGTGGAAGAAGCGCCCAAGCTCCTCTCCTTTTCAGAGCTGCCGCAGCTTTTAGAAGTGTGAAGGTTTCTGGTGCTTGTGTTTTCAGAAAGGAGGAGGCATGAAAACCTCTCTGCTGTTTTCCAGTTATCCCTTTATCAGCGGCGAAAAGGTGACCTTGACCCGCGTTACCGACATGGACGCAGAGGCCTTGTGGCTCCTTCTCAGCGACGAGGACACCCACCGGTTTACCCCGGAAGGGGCAGTACATTCCTCCCGTGAATGCGCCGCCCGGCTGCGCCAGTTCGACACCCTGTTCCAAGAGCGCCGGGGCGTGGTGTTGGGAATCTACTCCACGTTAAACCAGCTGGTAGGGCTTTTGGAGGTCTCACACCTTGACCGCCAGGTGGAATCCGTAACGCTGAGCTTTATGCTGCTTCCAGAATACACAGGGCAGGGCTACGCCTCCGCCGCGGTGCGGGCCGCCTGCGATTATCTGCTGCGCACCGTGGGGGTCCATCGAATCCAATGCTTTGTGCTGCCTATCAACTACCGGGCGGTGCTGGTGCTGGAGCGGTGCGGCTTTGTGAAGGAGGGCACCATTCGGGAGGGTTTCCTCTGGCCGGACAAGGGCATCGTGGATCTGACCCTCTACTCCCTGCTGCCCACGGACCGGAAACCCAAGCTGGACGGACCTGCCCAGTATTTCTAACAAGCGATAGAAAACGCCCCCTCCGGGCCAAGGAGGGGGCGTTTTCTATTGGTCGAAGGCGGCCCGCATGAAGAGCAGCAGCTTTTTCTCCCGGCGGCTGACCTGCACCTGGGTCATACCCAGCAGGGCTGCGGTTTGGGTTTGGGTTTTGCCCTGGAAGTAGCGGTATTGAATGAGCTTGCGGTCCCGCTCCTCCAGGGTCTGCAAAATTTGATACAGGGTCAGGCGCTCGGTCATCCTCTCCTCGGGGGCCTCCACGGGCACGTCCACCTCGCCCCCGTCCTCTGGACCGGTGAGGGACAGGGGAGCCTGTCCCACTCCCAGGGCCAGGGCGGCTTTCTCCACGGGAACGCCCAAGCGCTGGGCCACCTGGGCCACTCCAGGGGCTTTTCCCGTCTCTTGGCGGAGCTGGTCCGCTGTCTCCTGGGCTTTGCGCCCCAGGTCCCGCATGCCCCGGGAGACCCGCAGGGCCCCGCCATCCCGGAACAGGCGGCGTACCTCCCCCAGGATGACCGGCACGGCGTAGGTGGAAAATTTCACCCCCCGGGCCGTGTCGAAGTTCTCCGCCGCTTTCACAAGCCCCACGCACCCCGCCTGGAACAGGTCGTCATACTCCACACCCCTGCCCAGGAACCGGCGGGCGCACAGATGCGCCAGGCCCAGGTTCTCCTCCACCGTGCGGCGGCAGGCCTCCCGCTCACTGTTTGGTGTCAAAGTATTTGGTCAGGGTGACGCTGGTGCCCCGGCCCACGGCGCTGGTGACCCGCACGCTGTCACAGAAGCTTTGCATCACCGCAAATCCCAGGCCCGCCCGCTCCTCGCCGCCAGTGGTGAACAGGGGCTCCATGGCTTTTTCAATGTCCGGGATGCCGCAGCCCTTGTCCCGCACCTTTACCACGGCCTTGCCATTTTCAAATAGCTTGACCGTTATGTACACGGTGCCCCGCTTGTCCTTGTAGCCGTGGACGATGGCGTTGGTCACCGCCTCGGAAACGGCGGTCTTCATGTCGGTCAGGTCCGCCACAGTGGGGTCCAGCTGGGAGAGGAACGCCGCCACCGCCGCCCGGCCGAACCCCTCGTTGACGGAGCGGGAGTCGAAGCTGATCTGCGCTTGATTGATGGGCTTCATCAGCCAGCCCTCCTTTCGATGGCTGCCAGGGACGCGATGCCGGAGAGCTCCACCATCTTGCCCAGGTTCGGGGAAAGGCCGCAGAGCACCACATGGCCCTTCCAAAACTGCAAAAGCCGCACCCGGCCCAGGATCAGCCCGATGCCGGAGCTGTCCATAAAGGGCACCTGGGAAAAGTCCAGCCGCAGGCAGTAGGGCTTCACCTTCTGGGCGGTGTCGTCGATGGCCTCCCGCATATCCCGGGCGCTGTGGTGGTCGATCTCCCCGGAGAGCCGGGCGGTGAGCACCCCTTCTTTATAGCTGAGCTGTACACTCATAGTCTTCCTTCCTTTCTTTTCGGCACAGGGCGGGGCAAAGAAAAAAAGGCCCTGGAAGAAGGGCCAGCCTTCTTCCAAAAGCCTGTTTCTTCCCTTTGCATCTATTCTACAAAGGGATGGGTGCGTATTTTGCCAAAGGATGTCACAGCGGAAAGTTCTTTTTTCTCCAAGAGAAGGGCCTCACTTCCGCCGTTTGGGCAGCATGCCGCGTTTCTTCTTGATCCAGCGGGAGTATGGCGTTCCGGGTTTCATTCTCCAGAACAGCAAGCTGTATATTATACACCAGCCTATGTCAAATACCACAGCTCCTAGGGCTAACCCACGCCCAATCACTGGAAGAGCTACAACACAATCGAAAAAACAGCAAAGTAATAAAACCACGGGGTGCCCAAACAAAATCACAAAGTAGAGCAACAACAGTGTTTTAGGAACTACATCGCGAAATCTTTTATAGAGGAACCACTCTCTTACGCTTTGACCTTGTTTCCGTTTTTTCAGCGTGCTGTTGTTCAGCTGGTACGAAATAATCCCGGCCAGCGTTAAGCGAATGTAAAAAAATGAAATCACATACCATACTAAAACCACGCAAGCATGCTCATAGAAATTCATTACAGGTTTCCTTTTCCAAACTTACCTTTCAGCATGTCGCGGATCTCCCCCGCCAGGTAGAAGGAGCCGCAGACGATGAGGGCGGCGTCCTGCTTCATGGCGCGGGACGCTACGGCCAGGGCCTCCCGGCAGGAGCCCGCGGGGATGGCCTTGGGGCAGAACTCCCTGGCGACCTGAGCCAGCTGCTGGGCGGGCAGGGCCCGGTGTCCCTGGGGCGTGACCGTGACGATGGTGTCAAAGAGGGGGCCCAGCACTTGCAGCTCGCCCCGGCTGTCCTTGTCGGCCAACACGCCCATGATGGCTACTTTCCTCTGGGGGACGAACTCCTCCAAGGCTTGACGCAGGGCATGGGAGCAGCCCGGGTTGTGGCCGCCGTCCAGCAGCACCAGGGGGGACTGGGAGATGACCTCCATCCGGGCGGGGATGAAGGCCCTTTCAAATCCGCGGGCTATGCCCTGGGGGGTGACGGGCCAGCCCCGGCTTTGGAGCACCTCCAGCACCTTCAGGGCGGTGACGGCGTTCTTCACCTGGTGCTCCCCCAGGAAGGGGGTGCGCAGGGCCAGCCGCCCCCAGGGGGCCGTCTCCGCGGTGAAGGCCGTGCCGGACAGGGAACGCTCCCCCTCCCGCACCTGGGAAAGGTCGGGGAGGAACAGCTCCACCTGGCGCTCCTGGCAGATTTGCTCCAGCTCCCGTGTCACCTCTGGGGCCTGGTCGGGGTAGAGCACCAGCCGGCCGCCCTCCTTGACAATACCGGCCTTCTCAAAGGCGATCTTCTCCAGGGTGTCCCCCAAAATGGCGGTGTGGTCCAGGGAGATGGACATGATGGCTGCCGCCTCCGGCACGGGGATGGCGTTGGTGGCGTCGAACCGGCCGCCCATGCCCACCTCCAGCACCACGATATCGCACTGGCGCCGGGCGAACCAATGAAGGGCTAGGGCGGTGATGTACTCGAACTCCGTCACCTGGTCGCCGCTTTCCTCAAACTGGTCGGCGATGGGTGCCAAGGTCTCCACCTCTTCCACCAGCTCCTCCTTGGGGATCATCTCCCCGTCGATCTGGAACCGCTCCCGGAACTCCAGCACATAGGGGGAGGTATACAGCCCCACCTTCAGGCCGCACGCCTGCAGAGCGGAAGCCACCAGGGTGGAGCAGGTGCCCTTGCCATTGGTGCCCGCCACATGGACGAACTTCAGCTGCTTGTGGGGGGCCCCCAGCCGGTCCAGCAGGGCGCTGATGCGCTCCAGCCCCGGCTTGATGCCGAACACCAGCCGGCCGTACACATTGTCCAGAGCTTCTTCATAGGTCATGGTATCTCCTCCACACAAAGAGAGGTTTCCCGTGGGAAACCTCCTTGCCGTTTTTTCTGTGTTCCTTATTGCAGGGCGGCCAGGGCCTCTTCGATACCCCAGACCTTTTCCCGCAGCTTTTCCGCGTTGTCCTTCACCCCGTCGATGACCTTCTGGGGCGCCTTGCTGATGAACTTCTCGTTCTGCAGCTTGGCCTCTGCGGTGGCCAGCTGTTTCTTGGCGCCTTCCAGCTCCTTGGTCAGGCGGGCGGTCTCCGCTTTCTTGTCCACCAGGTCGTCCATGGGCAGGTAGGCCCGGCAGGCGGCAGTGACCACCGTCACGCTGCCCTCAGCCTGGGGTACGCTCTGGGCCACTTCCACGCCGCTGCAATAGGCCAGGCGGGCGATGGCCTCCTTCTCCGCCTCAAAGGCGGCCGTGTCCGCGGCCTCGATGGCCAGGTGGGCCTTCTTGGAGGGGGGCACGTTCATCTCGCTGCGGCGGGTGCGCACGGCGGTGATCAGCTCCATGACCTTCTTCATCTCCGCCTCGGCCTGGGGGAAAGCGCGGCTTTCCTCATACTCCGGCCAGGGGGCCACGATCAGGGCCTGGCCCTGGTGGGGCAGGCTCTGCCAGATCTCCTCGGTGACGAAGGGCATGAAGGGGTGCAGCAGGGCCAGGGTGTTCGTCAGCACCCACACCAGCACCTGGCGGGTATTCTGGGCGGCTGCCTCGTCCCCGCCAGTCAGCGGGCGCTTGGCCAGCTCGATGTACCAGTCGCAGAAGTCATCCCAGATAAAATCGTACAGCTTGGACACGGCCATGCCCAGCTCGAATTTATCCAGGTTCTCGGTGACTTCTTTCGTCACGGTGTTGAACCGGCTGACGATCCACTGGTCCTCCAGGGAGAGGGTTTCCGGAAGGGCGCAGGGCACGTTGTGGCCGTCGATATTCATGTGGATGAACCGGGCGGCGTTCCAGATCTTGTTGGCGAAGTTCCGGCTGGCGGCCACCTTCTCATCGGAGTAGCGGGCGTCGTTGCCGGGGGAGTTGCCGGTGACCAGCGTAAACCGCAGGGCGTCCGCGCCGTACTGATTGATGACGTCCACCGGGTCGATGCCGTTGCCCAGGGACTTGCTCATCTTCCGGCCCTGGGAGTCCCGCAGCAGGCCGTGGAACAGCACGGTGTTGAAGGGAGCCTTGTCCATGTGCTTCAAGCCGGAGAAGATCATCCGGGCCACCCAGAAGAAGATGATGTCGTAGCCGGTGACCAGGGTGTCCGTGGGATAGAAGTATTTCAGCTCTTCCGTCTCGTCGGGCCAGCCCAGGGTGGAGAAGGGCCACAGGGCCGAGGAGAACCAGGTGTCCAGGGTGTCCTCATCCTGGTGGATGTGCTTCCCGCCGCACTTGGGGCAGGTGTCCACGTCCGTCTCGGAGACGATGGTCTCGCCGCAGTCCTCACAGTACCAGGCGGGGATGCGGTGGCCCCACCACAGCTGCCGGGAGATGCACCAGTCCTTGATGTTCTCCATCCAGTTGTAGTAGGTCTTTTCCAGCCGCTCGGGGATGAAGCGGATGGTGCCGTCCTTCACCACGTCGATGGCGGGCTTTGCCAAGGGCTCCATCTTCACGAACCACTGGGTGGAGACACGGGGCTCCACCACGGTATGGCAGCGCTGGCAGGTGCCCACGTTGTGCTTAAGGGGCTCTACCTTGATCAGGTAGCCGCCCTCCTCCAGGTCTTTGACGATCTGCTTGCGGGCTTCCATCCCAGAGAGGCCGGCGTACTTGCCGCCGTTCTCGTTGATGGAGCCGTCCTCGTTCATCACATTGATGACGGGCAGGTTGTGGCGGCGGCCCACCTCGAAGTCGTTGGGGTCGTGGGCGGGGGTGATCTTCACCACGCCGGTGCCGAAGTCCATCTCCACATACTCGTCGGCCACAATGGGAATCTCTTTGTTCACCAGGGGCAGGATGACGTTCTTGCCCACCAGGTGCTTGTAGCGCTCGTCCTCAGGATGAACGGCTACAGCGGTATCGCCCAGCATGGTTTCCGGGCGGGTGGTGGCCAGCTCAATGTATCCGCTGCCGTCAGCCAGAGGATAGCGCAGGTGCCAGAAGGAACCCTGCTGCTCCTCAAAGATGACCTCCGCGTCGGAAATGGCGGTTTTGCAGTGGGGGCACCAGTTGATGATGCGCTCGCCCCGGTAGATCAGGCCCTCTTCATAGAGCTTGACGAACACATGGCGCACCGCCTTGGAGCAGCCCTCGTCCATGGTGAAGCGCAGCCTATCCCAGTCGCAGGAGGAGCCCAGCAGCTTCAGCTGCTCCAAAATGCGGCCGCCGAACTTATCCTTCCAGGCCCAGGCCCGCTCTAAGAAAGCCTCTCGGCCCAGGTCCTCTTTGGAAAGGCCCTCTTCCCGCATGGCCTCCACAATCTTGGCCTCGGTGGCGATGGAGGCGTGGTCGGTGCCGGGCAGCCACAGGGCAGAATAGCCCTGCATCCTCTTCCAGCGGATGAGGATGTCCTGCAGGGTCTCGTCCCAGGCGTGGCCCATGTGCAGCTGCCCCGTGATGTTGGGGGGCGGGATGACGATGGTGTAGGGTTTCTTCTTCGGGTCCACCTCGGCGTGGAAGTAGCCGCCCTGCATCCAAAAGTCGTAGATGCGGCCCTCCACCTCTTGAGGCTCATAGGCTTTCGCAAGCTCTTTGCTCATGTTGTTCCCTCCAGGTTCCTATCCGGGAAGTTCCCGGCGATTCTTCGGTAAAATTCCCTTGAAAATTTATTATTTCATCTTATGCCCGGTTTGTCAACAGAAAATGCGGGCATAAAGGGGGGAAAATGCCCTTTTATGCCTTTTCTTTAGGATTGAGGGCGCAGAAAAGCCGCCCCAGGAGGAGCGGCTTTCTCATGGTTTGCGCGATTCGGGCGAAGCGCGATACGGGGCTTACGCCAGGCCGGCGTTTTCCAAGGCCTGGACGTACTTAACAAACACCGTGGCGGCCTGGCAGCGCTGGGTGTTGTCCCCAGGGTTGAACAGGCCCTTCTCATCGCCGGAGACCAGGCCCAGCTGGTAGGCGTTGTAGACGGCTTCCTTGGCCCAGGAGGAGATGCGGCTGTCATCCGGGAACTGGAAGCCCTCATCCTGGGGTGCGATGCCGCCAGTTATGGACTGCATGTAGTTGTTCAGCACCACGCACATCTCCTCCCGGCTGATGAGGCCGCTGGGATGGAAGCCCCCGTCCTCGTAGCCGGAGACCACGCCCAGCTCCTCTGCCCAGCACACAGGGGCGTAAAACCAGTCCCCCGTTTTGATGTCCGTAAAGCTGGTGCCGGCGGGGACGTAGTCCTCAGGGGCCAGGGCGTTGTAGAGCACTTGGACAAACTCCGCCCGGGTGATGTCCTTCTGGGGATTGAAAAAGCCCCGCTCGTCCCCGGAAAACAGGCCCATATCTGCGGCGGACTCCACATAGTCATAGTACCAGGCGCTGCGCTTCACATCGGGGAAGCGCAGGGGGTCATAGCCCCCCTCCACCAGCTGGTAGGCCTTCTGGTTCTTCACCGGATATCCAAAGTTCACATGGTTTAAATCGGAACTTTCCTGCCAGGGGTTCTCCTCCACATGGTCCGGCTGGCGGCTGAAGGCCTGGCCGTCTACCACGGTTTGCGAGCCGATGAGGAAGTAATCGTAAGAGATGGCCTGGTCGTTGGCGTCATCCCAGGTCAAATCCAGGTTGTACCAGTCCCCATCATCCATCTTAATGTTGTTCCACATGTGGGTGTCGCTGGACGCCAGGGCGCAGGGGATTTCCAACAGGTCGCAAACCATCTTCACAGCCTTGGCGTAGCCATCGCACACAGGCTCATAGGCGTCCCCGGCGATAAGGCAGCTGTAAGCCTGGTGGGAGAGGTTGGCATTCACAGTGCCGTCCTCCTCTAAGGCACCGTAATTATAGGTGCTCTGGGCGGCCAGCAGGTCGTGGACAGCCTGGATCTGCTCGTACCGGGTGGGATATTGGGCCGCCTGGTCCGCAATCTGCTGGGCGGCTTCCGCCTGCTCCAGCCACATCTGCTGCTCCTTGCCGCCATACTGCAGGCGGAAGGCGAAAACCACATTGCCAGTGGTGACGGAGCGGCCGTCGGTGCTGCTCCAGGTGATGCCGTAGCGCATGTCAGAGAGCCAGAGCAGGCCGGGCTGGTCGTAACGCAGGGCAGTGATGGCCGCGCACAGGTCGGTGTAAATGGAGCGGTACAGGGCCTGCGAAGCGGAATCCGGCACAAAGGTGGAGTTCTGGATGGAGCCGGTCAAGGTGAGGTTGTAAAGCTCCTGCACGAACATCTGCACCTGGCGGTAACCGTCCACCTCCGCGGCGAAAAGGATCTCGTTGGGAAGCAGGCCGGCCAGCTGGTCATAGCAGGCCTTCTGCCGGGCAGTGAGCTGGCCGTAAAAAGAACCGTCGTCGTAGGAACCCAGGGGCGCGGAAAAGGTTTGGGCCGCCGAATATCCCGCTTCGTCCCCGCCCAGGGTATCCCGGGTCTCCATCAGGGCATAGCCCTGTTCCCCGTCAGTCCACTGGTACACGGCGCCCAGCTCCCCAGCGGGCTGCTGGGCCTCCTCAGCCAAAGCTCCCACGGGCAGAACGGACAGCAGCACCAGCATTGCCAGCAGCAGGCTCCACCCCTTTGCGATCCTCTGTTTCATCGTCTTTCTTCCCCTTTCTTCCCTCCAGCCCAAAAGCCGGACTTTTCTATAAATAGTGTCTCTATTATCCCTGAATCCATCCCCAATGTCAATCCCCAGCAGGGCTCTCCAGCAGGGGCTCTGACTGGGAAATTCTGCCCCAGGGTTGCATCTTGACGGATTTTGTGCTAGAATGTAACAGATTTGTAACCTTTGGCACTTTCGCCTACGGGCACATCGGGGAGAAGTTTTCCTTTCTCCCGCGGGGAAATCGGGAGTTTAAAATGGGAAAAAGCCCTTTCATGTTTAGGAGGAATGCTTTATGACACAGCAATCTGCGGGACCTGCCCGCCGGGTGCTCACGTTTTTTGTGACACTGGCGGTGCTTTTGGCCTCTATTGCCGGCCTGGGCCAGAGCGCCCAGGCAGCAGGCACCCCCACTTCCATCGGCCTGGCCGAGCACGGCCTGATGGCCTACCGGGACAACTGGCAGTATGTGTACGGCGGCAAGGGCGGAGACACCGATGGCGACGGCCTGCGGGAGTCCGACTGCGCCGGGCTGATCTACGCCTACTTTAAGGATATTGGAGCGGAGGCCGGCTGCTATGGCGGCGCTTCCTCCCAAGTGAAATACAACTGTGTATTTTCCGGTGATGTGGATGAGCTCTACGGTATCCCCCGCATCCACGGGCTGGTCATCACCATGCCCGATTACAACGACCCTTCTACGGGCATTTACAGCCACATCGGCATTTATGTGGGCAACAACATGGCCACG
The DNA here is from genome assembly GCF_025630755.1 of Acutalibacter sp. LFL-21. Classification (NCBI taxonomy): domain Bacteria; kingdom Bacillati; phylum Bacillota; class Clostridia; order Eubacteriales; family Acutalibacteraceae; genus Acutalibacter; species Acutalibacter sp. LFL-21. The sequence continues at coordinate 11,558 of NZ_JAOTNT010000006.1, forward strand.
GACAACAGCGATTTCAACACCAACATGGTGTATGACCAGGTGGTGGGCAGCGGCCGGGGCTGGACTGCCTGGCATGTGTTTGACAACGGCACCCTGTACCCCTCCAACGGTTGGTACGAATTTGACGGGGCCCTGTACCACTACACCGACTGCCAGTACGATGTGGACAAGGTGGTAGACGGCATCACCATCGGCAGCGACGGCATCGCCCTGGGCTCCGACGGCGAGCCCCTGACGGCGAACTCTCCCGAGGCCCCGGCTCTGAGCACGGAGTACGTCTCCGCCACCACCGTAGCCCAGCAGCTGGAGAGCCTGGGCTACAGCGGGAAGGACAGCACCGCCGACATCATCGGCGGCGGGGATGACGTGCCCAGCGAAGATGAGTTCAACGGCCGCATCACCGGCGTCGGGGTGTCGCTGCGGGAGGAGCCCACTACCCAGTCCCGGCAGCTGGCCACCCTGGCTCTGGACGAGCGGGTGCAGATTTTGGAAACTGTGACGGGAGAGCGGCTCTCCAACGGCGATGGCGCCAGCGACCAATGGTGCTCTGTGGTGACGGAAACCGGGCGCTCTGGCTATGTGTGGGCCCCTTATGTGGAACAGGAAGCCAGCGTCGAGGCCCCTGTCTTCTCTGTGGAGGACGGCAGGCTGGTAATCACCGCAGAAGAGGGGCTGGACATTCGCTACACCACTGACGGCAGCCGCCCCACTGCGGAGAGCACACCTTACACCGGTCCTATCCACGCCTCCGGCACCTACCGGGCCGTAGCCGTGCGGGACGGCTGGACAAGCCCTATGGCCACCATCACCTTTGCGGGTGGCAGCCTGTTCACAGACTTCACCAGCGATGACTGGTACTTTGAGCACGTGGACCGCACCGTGGAGCTGGGGCTGTTTTCCGGAAACGGGGACCAGACCTTTACGCCCACCAGCACCATCACCCGGGCCCAGTTTGCGGCAGCCCTGGCCAACCTGGCCGGTGTGAACGCAGAGGACTATAAGGGGGAGACAGGCTACAATGATGTCAGCGGGGATATCTGGTATTCCGGGGCGGTGAACTGGGTCACCAGCCAGGGCATCATGGCCGGCATTGGGGGCGGCGCCTTCTGGCCGGAGGAACCCATCAGCCGGGAGCAGATCTGCGTGGCAATGGCCAACTACGCCGGGCTGACCTACAGCGGCAGCTCCGGCACCTTCGCGGATGACAGCTCCATTCACGACTGGGCCAAGGAAGCAGTGTACGCCTGCCGGGAGCTGGGGCTCATCACCGGCATGGGCAGCAACACCTTCGCTCCCCAAGACCCCGCCCAAAGGGCCCAGGCCTGTGCCATTGTGCTGAACGCCTACGACGCGGGGCTGTAAATTTCCATCCGTCTCAAGCCTGCACAGTACAAAGAAGGGGTACCCTCTATAGGGCCCCTTCTTTTTTGCTTCAAAACGCGCCCGGCGGGGCTGGACAGCTCTGAAAGTCAAAAAATTATGTATACCTCATTTTATGACCTTAGCGGAAAATCGCAGTATTTTGTTATGTATTTTTCGACAAACCCTCCTATTATGCAAACTATTCTGCAAATTATGTATGCGATTGTAAGAAACTCGTAAAAAACTCATAATGGCTTTGTAACAAATACCCCTTATACTCCGTATCGTTAAACAACCGGGCCTGATCCGGTTGAGAACTTTCCCGCAGGCGTTGGCCTGAGAGGGACTGTCTTTAACAAATCTTTTTGAAACAAAGGGGAAACTCACAATGAAGAAAGTTCTTGCTACTATCATGGCTCTGACTCTGGCTCTGAGTATGGCTGCCTGCTCCGGCGGCAACACCAGCTCCACCAGCGGCACCTCCAGCACCACCAGCACTTCTTCCGCCGCTGAGGAGAGCACCAGCTCTACCAGCTCCGTGGCCTCTGAGACCTCTGAGGTCAGCACTTCTTCTGTTGCCGAGTAAGAAACAGAACATAAAGAAAAATGGGTTGGCGTTCTGCCAACCCATTTTCTTTTTCTCAAATGGAAAAGCGGAGAGCCGGTCATCCACCGGTTCCCCGCTTTTTTGAGGCGCCTTTCTCCCTTACCACACTTTCCGGTACACGATTTCCCCATGGACCTCCCGGCCGTCCGGCTGGAAGCCCACGCTTTCATACAGGGCCCGGCCCCAGGCGTTTTCCGGGTTGCAGCTGAGGTACACCATGTGGTGGGAAGAATCCGCCTGAAGGCGTTCCAGCAGCAGGGACAGCGCTTCGCGCCCATAGCCCCGGGACTGGTATGCCCTGTCGATCATCAGGCGGTAAATCCAATACTCGCGGTCGCCCACGTCCATGCCGTACATGCAGAAGCCCACCAGGGTCTCCCCGTCGTAGATGGCGAAGGGCACGCACTCCGGCTGGGCCTTGGCCTGGGAAAGGGAGTAAGCGTTAGTGGCCACAAAGTGTTCTTGCCCCTCCCCTACGGAGAGCTTCAAAATATCCCGGAAGTTATTCCGGTCCACACTGCGAAATTCCAGCATTCCAAAGCCTCCTTAAAACACAAATGTTCCGGCGGCCAGCTCCTGCCGGCGCCCATCGGGCAGCAGCAGGGTGGCCTGACAGTCGAAGGGGACGGTGACGCTGCCGTGAAGGGCATCCCCCTCCCAGCGCCACTCCACCCGGTACTCCCCGGCGGCGGTGCGCTGCTTTAACTTGGCCCAGGGAATGCGCCGGTCCGGCATGGGACAGATGAGCGCCTTCTTGTAGCCGGGAGCCTCCTCCACCGGCCTGAGGCCCATCAGGTTCCGGTACATCCAATCCACAATGGACCCATAGGCGTAGTGGTTCAGGCTGTTCATGCCCGTGCCGCTGATAGAGCCGTCCGGCAGGATGGAGTTCCAGCGCTCCCACACAGTGGTGGCGCCCATCTTCACCTCGTACAGCCAGCTGGGGTAGTCATCGTTGAGGAACAGGGCATAGGCCAAGTCGTTGGCGCCGTTTTCGGACAGGGCACGGCACAGGAAGGGCGTGCCGCAGAAGCCGGTGTTCAGGTGGCCGCCGCTGGCGTGGATGAGTTCCTCCAGGGTGCGGAGCACTTGCTCCCGCCGGCCCTCTGGATACAGCTCAAAGAACAGGCTGAGCACACAGGCTGTCTGGGTGGGATGCACCCGCAAGCTGCCGTCCTGGTGGAAATACTCCTGCAAAAACGCTGCCTTGATCTTCCGGGCCAGCGCCTCATATCCCTGCTGGTCCTCCACATATCCCAGAGCCCGGGCCGCCTTGGCGGTGAGGGTGGTGGAGTAGTAGTAGAACGCCGTGGCGGTGTAGGGCAGGTCCGTGGCGCCATAGGGGTTCTGGGTATCCCCGTCCTCCCGGTCCAGGGCCAGCCAATCGCCCAGCTGGCGGCCCCGCAGCCATAAGCCACGCCCGCCGTCAGCTTCATCATCCTGGCGGATGCGCTCCACCCAGGCTTTCATCACCGGGTATTCCTTCCGAAGCAAGGACAGGTCCCCGTAGGTCTCATAAACCGCCCAGGGCATCATGGTGGCCACGTCGCTCCAAATGGCGCAGCCGTCCCCGTTGCCGGAGAGCCAGAAGGCGTCCGCTTCATCAGGAGCCTTGGGAGCGGGCACAAAGAAGGGCACCGAGCCCTGGTAATGCTTTTGCTCCAGCCCCACCTGGTGAATGAAGTGGTGGAAGAAGGCGGGCATGTACAGGTTTTTGCAGGCGGTGGCAGAGATGATGGCCGCGTCGCCGGTCCAGCCCAGGCGCTCATCCCGCTGGGGGCAATCGGTGGGGATATCCAAGAAGTTGTCAAACTGGCCCCACAGGGCGTTGTGGAACAGCTGGTTGACCCGGGGGTCCGCCGTTTCGATGGAGCCGGTGGCGTCTATGTCCGAGCGGATGTGGAAGGCAGTGAAGCGCTCCGAAGCCACCTGGGCCACGCCCTCCACCTTCACATAGCGGAAGCCGTAAAAGGTGAAGTGGGGCCGGACGTGGGTGGGCTTCCCGTTGGAGACATACCGGTACTCCGCCTTGGCAGTGCGCAGGTTGTCCCGGTAGAAGCACTCATCCTGGAGCACTTCTCCGTAGGTCAGCACAATCTCCGTGCCCGCAGGCTCGTTTACGTCCAACTCCACCCAGCCGGTCATGTTCTGGCCAAAGTCCAGCACCGTCTCTCCCCTCTTGGTGTGGAGCACCCTGGGGGCAAAGCTGGCCTTCTTCACGATCTTGGGTCCCATGCGGGCCACCAGCTTTTCCACCTTCTCCGTGCCAGGAACCACCCCAGAGGCCGGGGCCTGGCAGCCGGGCCTGTTCCAGCCGGGGAGCTCCCTGCGGGCATCGTAATGCTCGCCGTCGTAGATGTTGCTGAAGATGACGGGAGAGGGATAGCTCTTCCAGGTCAGGTCAGAGGCGATCACCTGCTCCGTACCGTCCCGCAAGGTGACATGCACCTCGCAGATGGCCTGCATGGTATCCCCGTACAAATTGTGATAGCGGTCGAAGATCATGTCTCCCTTGTACCAGCCGGGAGCCAGGGCCAGGCCGATGGCGTTCTCCCCCTGATTCAGCAAGGGGGTCAGGTCGAAGGTTTGGTACTCCAGCTGGAAGTCATAGCAATGGTAACCCGGGAGAAGAAATTCGTCCCCGGCTTTCCGGCCGTTGACAGAGAGCTCGTAAAGGCCCAGGCCGCACACATAGGCCCGGGCGCTCTCCACCTCTTCCGGCAGGAAAAAGTCCTTCACCAGCAGGGGCTGAACCTCTTTGTCCGCAAAATCCGCGGCAATCCACTGGGCTACCCAAGGCTCGTCCATTTTGGCGGTCTCAAACCAGGAGCAGGCCGTGGCGCAGTCTCCCCCGTCCCCCCAGACGGTGACCTGCCATTGGTAGCGGGTGCGGGGGGCCAGCCCCACTGGGGCCTCAACACCCAGAGAGGACAAATCCTCCTGCCGGCCGCTGTCGTAGACGGTCTCCCCGCCGGGCAGGCGCCGGAGCACCACTTGGGCGCTTTGCTGCCGCTTGTTCTGGGTATCCTCAGCTACCCAGGAGAACACCGGGCGCTCCAAAAAGAGGCCCAAGGGGGTCTCCACATGGTTGACACGCAGATGGGTCAGTTTCAAAACAATTCCTCCTTCTATGCAGGGGGCGCTGTGCCCCCTGTCTTAATTTTTCACTCCTCCTGCCAATAAAAGGGGAGCAGGTCCTTCACCTTTACAGCGGTATCCTCGGCCACCAGCACCAGGGCATCGGGATTTCCCAGCTGCATCAGCAGTTCCCGGCAGCGGCCGCAGGGCGGCATGATATCCCCCTGGGACCCCACCGCCACAATTTTTTCCACACGGTCCTCTCCTGCGGTGAGCATAGCGGCCACGGCAGCGTGCTCCGCGCAGAAGCCCAGGCTGCAGGCAGTGTCGATGCACACACCCCGGTATACATTGCCCTTGTCCGTGACCAAAGCGGCAGCCACGCCGCCAGCCTCTAGGCTTTCTGAAACTTGCCGGGGGTTCAGCACCTCCACGGCCTTTTGATACAGCTTTGTAAATTCCATCTTGGCACCTCATTTCACTGAAAATCATAGCTGGAAACGCCTCAAAAAACCAGAACGGTTTTTTACAAAATTGGGACGAAACTTTACGGGGAAGCTTTTTCCTCCCTGCGGCGTTGGGCCGTTTCTTTCACCGCTTGCGCCAGCCAGCCTTCTCCGGCGCGCTCCAGAGGGATGGGGATTTCTTGGATGGGGCCGCCCGGCTGGGGGCGGCGGAGGTCCCCCGGCAGGGAGGAGAGCCCCACTTCCCGCAGGGAGAACACCCGGCCGTGAAGCCAGCCCACCGGCTGCCCGCCGCAATAGACACACAGGCATCCAAACATCTTTTTCAGCTGGACCGGAAGCCCTTCCAAAGCGTCCAGCCACTGCTTCACCACTTCTTTTTCGGGGTATGCCATTGCTTCTTTCTCCTTTCCGGGCGGTTTACCTGTATTGTAGCACGGGGGAAAGCGGATGTCCACGCAGCGGCGGGGACAACAGGAAAATATCGAAAATCCATTGACTTTTCCGCGCGTTTCGCCTATGATTAAAGAGGTCTGATTTGTACGGACAACTCTGTTTTGGAAAGGAAGGCAGTTTTCCTATGGATAAGAAATTTGCCCGCATCACCCTGGACAAAGACTTTCCCATCAGCCGGGTGGACAAGCGCATCTACGGCTCCTTTGTGGAGCATTTGGGCCGGGCCGTTTACGGCGGCGTGTACCAGCCCGGGCATCCTTCTGCTGACGAGGAGGGCTTCCGCCAGGACGTGCTGGACCTGGTGAAGGAAATTGGCGTGCCCATCGTCCGCTATCCCGGCGGCAACTTTGTCTCCAACTTCTATTGGGAGGACAGCGTGGGCCCTGTGGCGGACCGGCCCCGGCGGCTGGAATTGGCCTGGCGCAGCACCGAGCCCAACCTGGTGGGCGTCAACGAGTTCTCCTCCTGGTGCAAAAAGGCCGGCACGGACCTGATGATGGCTGTGAACCTGGGCACCCGGGGAATTGACGCCGCCTGCAACCTGCTGGAGTACTGCAACCATCCCTCCGGCACCAAGTACAGCGACCTGCGTATCGCCCACGGGGTGAAGGACCCCCACAACATCAAGGTGTGGTGCCTGGGCAATGAGATGGACGGCCCCTGGCAGACCGGCCACAAGACGGCCCGGGAGTATGGCCGCCTGGCTGACGAGACCGCCAAGGCCATGAAGCAGATTGACCCCAGCCTGGAGCTGGTGGCCTGCGGCAGCTCCAACACGGGCATGGCCACCTATCCCCAGTGGGAGGCCACTGTGCTGGAGGAGGCCTATGACAGCGTGGACTTCATTTCCCTGCACACCTACTACGGCAACCGCTTCAACGACACCCGGAATTTCCTGGCCCAGTCTGACGACATGGACCACTTCATCCGCACCATCATCTCCACCTGCGACTTCGTCAAGGCCAAGAAGCGCTCCAAGAAGGATATCATGCTCAGCTTTGACGAGTGGAACGTGTGGTTCCACGCCAACGAGGCCGACGACGACACCATGCAGAACCGCCCCTGGAGCGTGGCCCCCCATCTGTTGGAAGACCACTATGATTTTGAGGACGCCCTGCTGGTGGGGCTGATGCTTATTACCCTGCTAAAGCACTCTGACCGGGTGCGTATGGCCTGCCTGGCCCAACTGGTGAACGTCATTGCCCCCATTATGACGGAGGAGAACGGCCCGGCCTGGAAGCAGACCATCTACTACCCCTACCTCCACGCCAGCAAGTACGGCCGGGGCATCGCGCTGAACCCCTCCCTGCGGTCCTCTAAGCACGACACCATGGACTTCACCGACGTCACCGATGTGGACAGCGTAGCCGTATGGAACGATGAAAAGGAAGAACTGACCATCTTCGCCGTGAACCGGGATCTGGAGGAAGACATCGTGCTGGAAGCGGATGTGAAGAGCTTTGCGGGCTACCGGCTGCTGGAGCACATCGTGTTGGAGCACGATGACATGAAAGCCGTGAACTCCGCCGGGCGCCAGACCGTACTGCCCAAGACCGTCACGGACCGGGACGAGCTGAAAGACGGCCTGCTTCAGAGCAGGCTGGGCAAGGCCAGCTGGAACGTGATCCGGCTGGGTAAAAATTGACCAGGTTTTCAAAACATATTCTCCTGCGCCCTGGGGCGTAGAAAGGCGAAAGGGCCAGAGGACAAAGCCTCTGGCCCTTTCGCTGTCTTTTTTGTGGCAGAAGGGGTTCACCCCAACATGCGCTCGTATGTGAACCCTGCCACAGCCCCTTTGAGAAGCAGGATAGCCGCCAGCGCACAGACGGCGGCCAGCCCCAGCAGAATCCAGGGGCTCAGCAGCATCACGCCTGTGAACTGCCCTACAATCAGAAGCACCACAGGGATCACCAGGAACACCGCTCTCTGCTGGGACTCCTCCACGCTTTTGGCCTTGGCAGATCCCCGCACAATCAAAGTTACCGCCACCATGGAAACGGCTGGCGCCAGCAGAAAGAGCATCATAAGCCAGTTCACGCCGGGAAGAAGCAGCGTCCCCAGAAGGGCCAGGGCCTCGATTTCCAGCACCAAGCACATGACCAGGAAGGAGGCCAAAGAGACCGCCATGCTCAACAAGAATGCCGCCAGCACCTTGGCCCGGAAGATCTGGCGAAGGGTCATGGGGCAGTAGAGCAGGGTTTCCAGCGTGTGGCGCTCTTTTTCCCCAACAAAGGAGCTGGCCGCCATGATGGAAGCAGTCATAATGGGGATCATCAGGAAAAACACCGGCAGAATTGAGTTGAACATCAGCTCTGCCAGGGCCCTAGACGGGTCATCCCCCACCAGCTCCGCTGGCAGCTTGCTCAGAAGGACCTGCAGGTCCGGGTCATTGGGAGAGGCCAGCAAAGCTGCCATCAGGATGGAAGGGATCGCCACGGTCATTACAAGTGGGACGATCAGCAGGGGCAGGAGCAGCCGTTTATTGGAAGTGACACCCCGAAAATCCTTGTGAATGATTGCCAGCATCGCCCGACTCATACCGCTTCCCCCTTTCCACACTGGGTCAAAGCAAAATAGATGTCCTCCAGGGTGGGGCGCTGGGCCGACACCGCGTACACATCCCCTCCTGCCTGCACGATGTTCCGAACCACCGGCGGGATCTCCTCCTCTTGGGAAAGGGCTCCTTCGTACTCTTCCGGCCCCACCTGCTTCAGCCCCAAGCCCGGCGGCACAAGGCTTGCCCGCACCCGCAGGGTAAAACCGGAGAGCACCTGGGCCCGCAGCTCCTCCAAAGTGCCCTCCGCCAAGAGCTCCCCTTCCTCTAAAAGGCCGTACCGGGTGCAGATCTCCTGGGCGTAGCGCAGCTGATGGGTGCACAAAAACACGGTGATTCCCTCCTGCCCCGCCAGATCCCGGATCATCCCGTTGACATTGTGGGCGCTTTCCGGGTCCAGGCCGGAAGTGGGCTCATCCAGAAACAGCACCTGCGGCCGGTGAAGCAGCGCACGGGCCAGGGAAAGCCGCTGCCGCATTCCGGTGGAATAGGCGGCCAGCCTTCGGTTTTCCGCCTCTTCCAAATCCAGCTGGCGCAGCAGGGCTTTCGCCCGGCTCTCGCACTCGCTGGGAGAAAGCCCAAAGGCCGCTCCATAAAACCGCAGATTCTCCAGGCCGGTGAGGCTGTCGTACATCTGCGCATGCTCTGTGACAACCCCGGCCAGGGCGTGGACCTTCTCCGGCCGCTGGGCTGGATCAATCCCCAGCACCCGGCAGCTTCCCCCGCTGGGGAGGGCAATGCCGGTCAAAATCTTTACAGTGGTTGTCTTTCCCGCCCCATTGGGGCCCAAGAAGCCAAAGACCTCTCCCGGATTCAACCGCAGGGTGACGCCTTTCAGCGCCCGCTTTCCACCAGGATAGGTTTTTGAAAGCCTTTCTAAACGTACCGCTTCCATGTCATTGTTCCTCCAAATGTTCCTTCAGCCGCCGCACCAGAGCCTGAAACCGGGGCTCCTCCCGCAAGGGGGAGAAATCCGGCGCCTCTGTGACGCTGCGCACCAGGCTTTGCTTGATAACGGACTCCTCCCGGGGAGGGTAATCCCCCAGCTCCAGGGCCTGATCCAGCCAGCCTTCCAGCTGGTTAAAGAATTCATCCCCGTGCAGCCGCATGGGGAAAATGGGCCCCGAAGCCAAGGCCGTATACTGTTCCAAAGCGTCCAGCGCCCGGTCTTTCTCGCCTCTCTTTATCCAGCCTTGGGCCATAAGCAGATAAAGGGGGAACACCAATCCAGGGTGGAGGCGTTCCACTGCGAACGCTTGAACCAGCCCCTGGGCCCGGCGGCAGGCAAGAAGGAAATCCTCTCCCTGACACAGCTGCAGATAGTTTCCCAAATCGTTAAACAGCAGAACAAGGGCATTGTAGATGCCCACTTGAAGCACCTGCCGGGCTTTTTCCGTTTGTCCCAGGCGGGAATAGGCCATGGCCTGTATGGCTTCCGAAGGGCTTGCCCGGCGGCAATCCTCCCCCAAGCGGGAGAGAGCCTCCTGAGGGCGGTCCAGACACAGCAGGCAATAGGCTTCCATGTTCCTTGCCTCGCTGCACAGGTAGGCATCCTGAGAAACCTCCTGGGCACGGGAAAACAGAGCAAGGGCCTCTTGCAAAAGTGGCTGGGTCTTCCCGGCCAGGCCCAAATAGTTGAGAAACAAGCTTCCCAGCTGGAGCAGCAGCGGGGCACAGCTGGCGTATTGCGCGGCCAGCTCCCGGCAGTGTGCGCAGGCCACTGGAAAGGGCCGTTCCGCAAATTCCCTGGAAAGCTCCCGGTGCAGCCGGCGGATTTCCTCCCGGCTCAGCTGGGGGCGGTAGTCCAGCAGCTCGTCCACGGTGATGTGAAACAGCGCCGCCAGCCGGGGCACCAGGGGAAGGTCCGGGTAGCTTTGCCCGGTCTCCCACTTGGAAACCGCCCCTTTGGAAACGCCTATGCGGGCTGCCAGATCCTCCTGGGTCCAGCCCTGCCGTTTGCGCTGGGCGAGGATTACCGCGCCCAATCCCAGTCCGTCCATCGCTCTCACCTCTTGGCACTATTCTACGAGGGCACAGGGGAAAAAGCAAGGGAGGAAAAAGAAACTTTCCCGGGAAAAGTTTCTCAACGGGAAACTCCGCCCGCAGCACAATCCCCCTGGCAGCACGGACGCCCGCCAGGGGGATTGTATCGTTTCTTCTTTTGCGGCCGGGTCACCACTCCCGCTCGGAGAGGCGCACCTCTCGTTGATATGCGGTTTCCCCGGAATCCGGGCCGGACAAGGTAACCGTGACCGTCTCCAGCAACCGGAGCTCTTCCTGGGCTTCCAAGACGGCACCCCACTCATAATAGGAGCTGTCCCCGGCCTGGCACAGAGCTGCCCCATCTGGGGAAAGGGTACCCTGAGCCGCCACAGTGCCGTCCTCGCCGGTAACCGTTACATTCCAAACCCCCTCCGGAGCGGGGCCGTCAGTGGCAAACCGCACCTCCATTTGGCCATTCTCCTTGTCATAGACCAGGGACCACAGGGTCTTCCCATTCTGGAACAGCCCGGGAATGGCGGTAACACTGCTCCAATCCGCCTGGCCCAGCCGGGCCATATCTCCGTCGTCGAAGGGCAGAATCCAGCGGAGGGAGCGGAAGCACTGGCGGTAATCGCCAGCGTAGGAGAGCCCCTCCTCCTGGTAGGTCTGGGAGGGAGATGCCTCTCCGGTGGACAGGTCGATGGTGGCCTCGGCCAGCACCCGCACCTCCACCGCTTCCCCGCCGCCGGGATAGAACATGGGCGCCTGGCCCGAGCCAGGCTGCCACTCGGGGCACTGCTCGTCAAAGAACCGCAGGATGACTTGCTGGGTCCCGTTGGGCAGGCCGTCGAACCAGGCAGTGGTGGTCACGGTGTCCTGAGGGGAAACCTCGCCGGAGGCAAATCCCTCCAAACTGCCCTGCACACGGGTGCCGTCCGGCAGGAACAGGGCGGGGTAGTCCACTTGACCGCCGCTCTGCCCCCAGTTGGGAATGGTGTAATTGATTTGGGTATAGGAAGGGGTGGCCTCCACCCAATTGACCTGTACCTCTCCGTTGCTGGTGAAGTCCTCCACCCTTTGATTGTGGCTGGTATCCACCGTAACAGTGATTTGGCCGGAAAAAGCCCCATCCACGCTTTCCTCCTGCTGGTAGTCTTTATAGGAACGGGTCAGGTCCCCCACCCGGTAGGAAAGCTCCAGTTTTTCCCCCTCTGAGGCATCCGCTTGCAGGGCCAGGGACACTGTGCCGGCAAGGGTTTCCCCCTGGGGGTAGAGGCTCAGATAGGCTTCCTCCAGGGAGACGCCGTTCACCTGGGCTTCCATCCGGCCACTGAGGCAGTCCAAATCTTCGCTCACCTGCTGGGGGACATCCTCCAGCACAAAGGAAAGGTGGATGAATTTCCCATCGCTGTACGCCTCCGCCAAAGTCAGAACCATGCCGCCCTCCTCCGCCAAAGCCTGGGCGTTGGGCTGGTCCACATGGGGATAAGTGCCCACATAGCTTCCCACCGCCAGCTTGGACCGGCTGTTGTAGAGCTGGAAGGCCCGCCCCACCAAGGGGAGGCTCTCAGCAAAGGCGGGGTTGACGGCGTTTGTGCCGCACAGCACCAGAAAGGCCGCCGCTACACTGCTGGCAGAAACCGCCAGGCGCTTCCAGGGGAAACGGCGCTTTTCAGGCTGGGGCCGGGGCTCCAGGGCGCGGCAGGTCTCTAAAAGGCGCCGGTGGACCGGCTCCGGCACAGGCTCCTCCGCAAAATACGCGCGGATCTCCGCCGCCTGTTTCCGATCATTTTTCATGGCAAAGCTCCTCCTTCTCTAAATAGGCGGTTTGAAACCGCTTTCTTCCCCGGTGCAGCCGCTGGCGGACGCAAGCCTCGCTGACTTCCAGGGCCTGGGCAATCTCCCGAACCGAGAGGCCATCGCAGTAGAACAGCCCCAGCAGCATCCTGTCCTGCTCCGCCAAGCTGCCCAGCGCGGCGTTCACATCCAACATCCGGTCCCAATCGGGGGATTCCTCTCCACGGAGGGCTTCCTCCAGCTGGGTGTGGCTGTGCTTATTGCGCAGGACGCCGATGCGGTAGCACTTGTTCCGCAGGATGCGCACCAACCAAGTTTTGAAATATCGGGGCTGGCGCAGCTGCCCCAGGCTTTCCCAGGCCGCCAGAACAGCGTCCTGCACGGCGTCGGCGGCATCCTCCGGATCTTGCAGAATGGCCATTGCCACCCGGGAGAGCATCTGCTCGCACTCCAGCAGCAGCTGGGTGAACGCCTCCCGGTCGCCCTTTTGGGATTTTCGCACCAGGCGCAGCAGCTCTTGTTCCATTCCGCCACCTCCTTTTTCTCTTCCTTTGTACCGGTACACCTGTTAGAGCCGCCCCAGGTGGAAAAGGTGACAGCCGAAAAATTTTTTCTATCTTTCGCCTCTCCCCATTCCCGAAGGGGGAAAACACAAAAAGCCCCCCAAAAGGAGGGCTTTTTCATGGGCTTGGGCACTTGTCACGGCAGCTTCTTCCCCGCCGCCAGGTAGAGGCCGTACCACTCTGTGCGGGTGAGCTGAATCTCTGCGGCTTTACAGATGCCCGCCAGGCGCTGGGCGTTGGTGGTGCCCACAATGGCCTGGATCTTGGCGGGATGCCGCAGAATCCAGGCGATGGCAATGGCGTTGGGGGTGGCCCCATACTTCTCCGCCAACTGGCCGATCGCGGCGTTGAGCTCTGGGAATTTTTCACTGCCCAGGAAGGTGCCCTGGAACATGCCGTACTGGAAGGGGGACCATGCCTGGATGGTGACGCCGCGCAGGCGGCAGTAGTTTAAAATGTCCCCGTCCCGGTCCAAGGCCCGGTCGTTCTCGATGTTCACATTCAGTCCGGCGTCGATCATGGGGCAGTGGGCAATGCTCAACTGCAGCTGGTTGATGAGCAGCTTTTCCCCACAGGCCTGTTCCAGCAGGGCCATCTGCCCCGGGCTGTGGTTGCTGACGCCGAAATGCCGCACCTTGCCGGACTCCTTCAAAACGCGGAATGCCTCGGCCACCTCCTCCGGTTCCAGCAGGGCATCGGGCCGGTGGAGCAGCAGCACATCCAGATACTCGGTGTTCAAACGGGTCAAGCTGCCCTCCACCGCCTTCAGGATATGCTCCTTGGAGCAATCATAGGCCACGCCGGGCAGAATGGAACACTTGGACTGGATAAGCACCTTCTCCCGCAGGGAGGGGGTCATGGGAAGGGCTTGGGCGAAAAAGCGCTCCGCTTCCCCGCCGCCGTAAATATCGGCGTGGTCGAAAAAGTTCACCCCGTTTTCCAGGGCGGTGTTCAAAAGATGGTTGGCCTGGCTTTTCTCCAAAGAATTGATGCGCATGCAGCCCAAAGCGATGGCCGGGGCCTGCAGCACGCCTCCCAATGAAAGCTGTTTCACGATGATCTCCTCCTTATACTTCCGCGGCGGCTTCCACGGCTGCCCGCAGGCGGGCCCAGTCGATCTCTCCTGGGACGGTGCAATCCGCCCCCAGCATGAAGCCGCGCTTTCCCATTGCCTTGATAATCTTCAAGGTTTCCTGGCGGATCGCTTCCAGGCTGCCTTCCACCAGCACTCCGTGGTTGTCCAGGCCGCCCAGGATGGGCTTTTGAAAGAACTTCCGCCCCTCCTCCAAGGACAGGCCCGCTCGGTGGACGTCCCAGTTGAACAGGTCCCCAGGATACCCCGCATACCGCCGGGGGGAGGACTGGAAGCCAAACTCCATCTCGCCACAGATATGGACGATGTTGTACTTGCCAGGGATTTCCTTGGTCACTTCCAGCACCGCCAGATCCGACGGCTTGACCAGCCGGGCCCACTCCTCTTCAGAAAACCGCTGGGGCTCGCTGAACTGGCCGGAATAGTACAAGCCGCTGCTGCCCAGCTCCAGATAGTCCCGCGCCCACTCCTGCAGCGTTTCCGTCAGGGCACGAACCCCCTCCAGCACAGAAGCCGGATCTTCCTTGCAATGGGCCATGAACTGCTGGTCTGTGCCTCCCCCATCGGTATAGGTGAAAGAGGCGATCTTAAAGGGGCTCCACATGGTGGGGAACACCATGGCCTCTCCCCCGGACTTGTCCAAAATGCGCTGGATCAGCCCAGTCATATGCCGGTAGTGGGCGCAGTCCTTCCCCGGCAGGCGGATATGCCTCCAATCCGACGCCTTCTCGATGCGGATGCCCTGGGTGAAGAACCGGCCAAAGTTGTCATCCATGATTTTGATTATATCTGTCCCCACACTGCGGCACAAATCCACATGGGCCTGGGCACGCTCCTCCAGGGAGAGCCCCTGGGGGTAATGGAACCAAAACCCCGCGGGGACCCGGTCCGGTTCCTGGCCTGCAAAAACAGCCTGCATCCGTTCCACTTTGTTCATACACACCTCTCCATTTCCTGACGCTTTTCAACGGCCGGGCCTTCTGCCCTTCACCGCTGCTTCCGGCTTTCCCCAAAATATTCCCTGGGAACCGCCTTACAAAAGGAGGCCCGCAAGTCCTCTCTATCCAACTATACCGGCAGATTGCAGGAGAGTCAAGAGGGGATTTTGCTTTTCGGCCCGGACGGGAAAATGCAGGGCCGGTCCACTTGACAGTCCCCCGCTTTTCCCGTATAATATCACCTTGTAAAACTTTGGGTGGATTTTTCCAGATGCAGTCTTCTTTTCGCCACACAGCTATTTCGTCATAGCTGTGTGGCTTTTTTTAGGCCCGCATCCGGGCCGGAGGAAGAAAGTCCACCCCCAAAGGAGACAACATATGAACGATGCCTTTATGAAAGATCGGCCTGTACTGCCGCTGCTCCTCTCCATGGCCCTGCCCATGGTGCTCTCCATGCTGGTGAACTCCCTGTACAATATCGTGGACAGCCTCTTTGTAGCGCAGATCAGCGAAGACGCCATGACAGCCCTATCTCTGGTCTATCCCATCCAAAACCTTATCAACGCGGTGGGCATTGGCTTTGGGGTGGGCATTAACGCAGTGATCGCCTTCCACCTGGGGGCAGGAGAGCAGGACAAGGCCGACATGGCCGCCACCCAGGGCTTGGTATTCTCTCTGGTACACGCTGCCGTGCTGACCGTAGGGGCCATTGCCCTGATGCCCACCTTTCTGCGGATGTTCACCTCATCAAAAGAGGTCATCTCCCTGGGCACACGGTATTCCACTGTGGCCTTTGCCTTTACTCCCATGGTCATGGCAGGGCTGGTTTTCGAGAAGCTCTTCCAGTCTGTGGGAAGCATGAAAATCACCATGGCCAGCATGATGTGCGGCTGTGTGGCCAACATTGTTCTGGACCCTGTCCTCATTTTCGGGCTGGGCCCCTTCTCCCCCATGGGTATGGAAGGGGCTGCCCTGGCCACTGGCCTGGGACAGACCTTGACCCTCGCCATCTACCTGGCGGTCTATTTCGCCCGGCCTATCCGGGTCCGAATCCGAAAGCGCTTTCTGCTGCCCCAAAGTGGCATGGCCCTGCGGTTGTATTCCATCGGCATTCCGGCCACGCTGAACCTGGCCCTTCCCTCGGTGCTCATCTCCGCCCTAAACGCCATTCTGGCAGGCTACTCCCAGGTGTACATTCTGGTGTTGGGTATCTATTACAAGCTGCAGACCTTTCTCTATCTGCCTGCCAACGGTATTATCCAGGGGATGCGGCCTGTCATTGGCTATAACTATGGCGCCGGGGAGCACAAGCGGGTCAGCCAGATTTACAGAATCGTGCTGTGCATGTGCGCCGTCATCATGGCACTGGGCACGCTGCTCTGCCTGGCAGTTCCCGGCTGGCTGATGGGGCTCTTTACCCACACCCCAGAGGCCCTTCAGGCTGGGGAGGCCGCCCTGCGCATCATCAGCGCGGGCTTTCTGGTCTCCTCTGTCTCCGTCGTCTCCTGCGGCGCCTTAGAGGGGCTGGGGAAGGGAACGCCCTCGCTGGTAATCTCCCTGTGCCGGTATATTGTCCTCATCCTTCCTGCCGCTTTCCTGCTGAGCCGTGCCTTCGGCCCGGAGGGGGTGTGGAACGCCTTCTGGCTGGCAGAGCTCCTTACGGCGGGGGTGTCCTGGTTTGTCTATCGCCGGGCTCTAAGCCGCACATGACAGGCCCCTGCAATTCCACCTTCTTAAAAGGAGGGCTCTGCATCCATCTCTCGGGAAAGAGCCTGCACGCCCCGGACAATTTCCTCCGCCACGGCACTGTCGCCAAAGCGCTCTCTGTTCTCAAAAAAGCTGTAATAGCCCCCCTGGACCTCATAGGTCAGCAGGGTGCTAAAGCGGACATTCCCTTCCAGCTCGGGCTGGGTTTCAAAAATGTGAGAGCGCAGCTCCGCTTCAATGCTTTTGGGAAGCACCGATTCCTGGGTTCCGGAAAAGAGAATGTCAATCAAAGGCTTTTGGGACTGAAAGGCGGCAAAAAGCTCTCGGGTAAAATCCGCCGGGGAGCTGACGGCCCAATCCGGGTGGCTGATGCTGTGGTAAATGGCTGCCACCGCCTCCTTTTGCAGCCGCTCTGACAGGTCATATAGATCCCGGTAGTGGATATAAAAAGTGGCCTTGCTGATCTCTGCCAGCTCGCACAGCTCTTTAACGGTGATTTTTTCCAAGGGCCTTTGGCCCCGCAGCTGCAAAAACGCGGTGCGGATGGCCCGCAGTGTTTTTTTCTCGCGCAGATCCATATGGCAGTTGTCCTTTCTCTCAAAAAGTCAAATAGTGGACATTTCCTGAAAATTGAAAATTGACGGGGCCCTTCCCCCTGTTTACAATGAAATCATAGCAAAATAATAGACGATAGTCAATTATTTGTAAGGGGGTCATTTTTTGGAGCTGTATGATTTCTATACGGGCAAAGCCTTTGACGCCTACCAGTGGCTGGGGGGACATGTGACAGAGGAGGGGGCTGTGTTCCGCACCTTTGCTCCCAGCGCTCAAGGCATAAGCCTGCTGATTCAGGGGAAAGAGCTGCCCATGGAGAAAATTGCCGATGGGAACTTTTACCAGCTGGCCCTTCCGGGGATTCAGGCGGGAGAGGCGTATGAGTACAGAGTTTACACCCAAAACGGCGGCTTTCAGGACCACTGCGACCCCTTCGGCTTTGGCATGGAGCTGCGGCCAAACCACCGGTCCATCCTTCGGGACCTGGGAGAGTACTCTTTTTCCGACCAGGAATGGATGGCACAGCGGAGCGCTTCCTATGATAAGCCAGTGAACATCTATGAGCTGCACCTGGGCTCTTGGAAAAAGCCGGGCCCAGAAAATGAGGACTGGTACCGCTACGATGAAGTGGGAGAGCTGCTGGCCCCTTACCTGAAAGAGGCGGGCTACAACTATGTGGAGCTGCTGCCCCTCAGCGAGCACCCCTGTGACGAAAGCTGGGGGTATCAAAACACGGGCTTTTACGCGCCTACCAGCCGGTATGGAACCGCACGGGAACTGAAGGAGATGATAAACCATCTCCACCGGGAGGGCATTGGCGTACTTTTAGATTTTGTTCCGGTGCATTTCGCGGTGGACGCTTACGGCCTGGGCCTTTTTGACGGCACCCCTCTGTATGAGTACCCCCATCCCGCCGTGGGGGTCAGTGAATGGGGCAGCTACAACTTCATGCACTCCCGGGGGGAGGTGCGCAGCTTTTTGCAATCCTGCGCCCGCTATTGGCTGGAGGAATACCACCTGGACGGCCTGCGGATGGACGCCATCAGCCGCCTCCTCTACTGGCAGGGCGAGGAGGCCCGGGGTGTCAACGGGAACGGGGCGGCATTCCTCCGGGAGATGAACCGGGGGCTGAAGGAGCACTGCCCCGGCTGCATGCTCATCGCCGAAGACTCCACCTCCTATCCGGACGTCACAAAGCCCGTGGAGGAGGGCGGACTGGGCTTCGACTACAAATGGGACCTGGGCTGGATGCACGATACCCTGGAATACTTCCAGACTGGGCCGGAGTATCGGAGCCGGGATTATCACAAGCTCACTTTCTCCATGATGTATTTCTACAACGAGCGGTATCTTCTGCCCCTCTCCCATGATGAGGTCGTCCACGGCAAAGCTACCATCCTGCAAAAGATGAACGGGGGCTATGCGGGCAAATTTCCCCAGGCCCGGGCCATGTATCTGTACATGATGGTCCACCCCGGGAAAAAGCTGAACTTTATGGGGAATGAATTTGGCCAGCTGCGGGAGTGGGACGAGCGGCGGGAGCAGGACTGGGGGCTGCGGAAGTATCCCATCCATGACGCTTTCTACCGCTTTATGAAGGAGCTGCAGCAGCTCTACCTGTCCCATCCGGAGCTCTCGCAGGAGGACTTCCAGCCGGAGGGATTTCAATGGCTGGACTGCCACCAGGAGGCGCGGTGCCTTTATGCCCTGGAACGGCGGGCACAGGGAAAACGGCTGGCAGCAGTGTTCAACTTCAGCAGCCAGCGCCAAGAGGAGTACGAGCTGGACATCCCTGGCGCCGCCCGCCTGACCCTGCTGCTCCACACAGATTGGGAGCGTTACGGCGGCAGCACCCCGGAGGCCGAACCAGCCTTTTCCAAAGAAGGCGGGAAATTCCGGTTCAGCCTACCTCCCTTCTCCGGGATGCTCTTGAAAATTGAGCCCCATGAGCCATAGAACCCATTGAGAAAGCCCCTCTCCGCTTCCAGGGAGAGGGGCTTTTTCATTCTGATACAGTGTTAAATGCCCAAATAGGGGTCAGGGTCCACACGGCTTCCGCCATAATACACCTCAAAATGCAGGTGATTGCCAAAGGACTCGCCTGTGCTGCCCACATAGCCGATGATCTGGCCCTGCTCCACATACTGTCCAGCGGACACGGCAATGGAGCTCATGTGGGCGTAGCGGGTGGAGAAGGTCTCGTTGTGCCAGATGAGCACGTTGTTGCCCCAGGACCAGTGGTACTGGGCGGAGATGACCTCTCCCGCCTGGGCTGCCACGATGGGGGTGCCGTAGCCGGCGCCGATATCCAGGCCGTTGTGGGGACCGTTGAAGTACATATCCCCAAAGTGGCCGGTAATGCTCCCCACCCCCACGCCGGGCAGGGGCCAAATGGGCGAAAAGCCGCTTTGCAGGCCGGGAGTGACAGGCTCTACACCGGTGCCGCCAGAGGGCTGTGTGGCGCCCTCTCCCCCGTCAGAGCCCCCGTTCTGGGCCTGCTGGTTTTGCAACGCCTGCTGGCGCTTCTCCTCCTCCTGCCGGTTGCGCTCGGCGATGAGGGCCTCCAGCTGGGCTTGCAGCTCCGCGTCCTCGGCCTCGTTGGCAGCGATCTGCTCTTGGGCCTGGGCCTGCTGGCCCTCCAGGCTGGCCACTAAAAGGTCGTTCTCCTCGTAAAGGACCTCCAGCTCGTCCTGGGCGGCCTCAATGGCCTTTTTAGAGTCGGCCACCTCCTGCTGGGCGGCCACCAGCTCCTCCCGGTCGCCCTGGGTCTCTTCCATGTAAGCGTCCAGCTGGTCCAGCATGGACTGGTCCCGCTGGGCCATTACCTCCACCAGCTCCTGGCGGGTGAAAAACTCAGAAAGGCTTTCAGAATCCAGCAGGATCTCCAACGCACCCAGGGAGCTGCCGCCGCTGACGTACAGGGCTTTCAGCCGCTCCTTAAACGCATCAATGGTACCTTGGTACTTCTCTTCGGAAAGGGAGATCCGGGCCTCCAGCTCTTTGATCTTACCGTTCATCTCCTCGATGGTGGCCCGGGCCTGGTCGATCTTCTGCTCGTTCTCGTCGATCTTCCCGGTCAGCTCCTCCTGGTAGGCCAAAGCGGCCTCCTCATCCTCCTTCAAGGCGTCGATCTTGGCCTGCAGGTCCTCATTCTCCTGCTTCAGTTCTTCCTGCCGGTTCTGCACCTCGTCAATCGTAGTGGCCAAGGTGCGCACAGGAAGCATCAACAGCACGGCCAGAGCAAGAGCCACTCCCCGGGCCAGGCGCCGCTTTTTAGAAGACATACGCCTTCCTCTCCTTTCTCTAACAGGGACTTTCCCATCCTGCCCATAGCAGGGTATAATACATTTTTACATTAGCACGCATTCAAAAAAATGTCAACCAACGCCGGGAAAAATGCGGGATATTTTGTCCATTCCCGCAGGATTTTCCATCCCGCGCTGGCCGTTGCCGCAGGTTGTTGCCAGGAAATGCAGAAGTTCTATCTTTTTAATTGACATATGTGCAAAACAAGGGTAAGATAGGGACAAAGGGACCCGAAAGGAGGAGTGCGCTTGGCCCGGCCCAGTAAATGCCGCTGCATCTGCTCTCTGCCCCCTGTGACGGAATTCTTTCCCCAGGGGCGCTCAGAAGGCCAAGAGCCGGTGATCCTGAAGTTGGACGCCTATGAGGTGATCCGCCTTTTGGATTACCGCCACTTTACCCAAGAGCAGTGCGCGGCCCGGATGAATCTTTCACGCAGCACCGTCACACGCATCTACAAGGAGGGCCGCCGCCAGGTGGCCCGGGCCCTGGTAGAGGGCCGCCCGCTGGTCATTCAGGGCGGCGACGTCATGGTCTGCACAGCCCCCCGGCCGGAGTGCGCCGGGGAACCCCATTGCTGCCACAGGCAGGGAAAGGATGAATGAAATGAAAGTTTTAGTCATTGGCGGCGTGGCCGCAGGCACCAAGGCCGCCGCCAAATGGAAGCGGGAGAACCGGGGGGACCAGGTGCTGGTCCTCACCAAAAGCGCGGACATCTCCTACGCGGGATGCGGTCTGCCCTATTATGTGGGCGGCTCCATTGAGAACCGGGAGGAGCTCATCGTCAACACCCCTCAGAAGTACCGGGGCCTTACAGGCGTGGAGGTGCGCACCCTGCGGGAGGCCACCCATGTGGACCCTGCCGCCAAGGTGGTGACCGCCCAGAACCTGGAAAACGGACAAGAGGAAACCTACGGCTATGACAAACTGATTCTGGCCACCGGCGCTTCCGCTGTAAAGCTGCCCATTCCCGGGGTGGACTTAAACGGCGTGTTCCCCATGCGCGCCCCGGAAGACGCCATCACCATGCGGGACTATTTGGAAGCCAACGGCGTGAAGAAGGCCGTGGTCATCGGCGGCGGCTTCATCGGCCTGGAGCTGGCGGAGAACCTCTTTAACCGGGGCGTGTCCGTCACCGTGGTGGAAGCAGCCTCTCAAATCCTCTCCGGCGTGCTGGACCCGGAGATGGCGGGATATGTCCAGCGCCACCTGGCCCAGAAGGGCATCCGGGTGCTCACCGGCACAAAGGCCACGGCCCTTGTGGGCAACGGCAAGGTAGAAGGCGTGCAGACCGGCGGGGGCCTGCTGCCCTGCGGTGTGGTGGTGGTGTCCGCGGGCATCCGGCCCAACACCGCCTTTTTAGAGGGCACCGGCATCCAGATGGAAAAGGGCGCCATTGTGGTGGACGAATGTCTTGCCACCACCGTGGCAGATATCTACGCCGCCGGAGACTGTGCCTTGGTGAAGAACCGCCTGACCGGCAAGGCACAGTACTCCCCCATGGGCTCCTCCGCCAACCTGGAGGGCCGTACCTTGGCCCAGAATCTCAACGGGGAAAACAAGACATATCCCGGCGTGCTGGGCACCGGCGTGGTGAAGCTGCCCGGCCTGAACGTGGGACGCACCGGCCTGACGGAATCCGCCGCCAAAGAGGTCGGCTACGACGTGGAGACCGTGGTGGCTGTCACCGATGACAAGGCCCACTACTATCCCGGCGCGGCGTTCTTCATCACCAAGCTCATTGCCGACCGGAACACCCACCAGCTGCTGGGCGTCCAGGTGCTGGGCCCCGGCGCGGTGGACAAGATGGTGGACATCGCCGTAGTGGGCCTCTCCATGGGCTTGAAGCTGGAGGACTTTGAAAACCTAGACTTGGCTTACGCGCCGCCCTTCTCTACGGCCATCCACCCCTTCGTGCAGGCGGTGTATGTGCTGGAGAACAAGCTCTCCGGCGCCATGCAGAGCATGACCCCCGCCCAGTACGCCGCCGGGGCGGCCGAGGGCTACACCGTCATCGACGTGAACCCCCAGCCCACCATCCGGGGCGCCAAGTTCGTGGACCTCTCCAAAGTGGATGGGCCCATCGAAGGCATTGGCAAGGAGGAGAAGCTGCTGCTGGTGTGCGGCCGGGGCAAGCGGGCCTACTTCCTGCAGAACCGGCTGAAGTTCTACGGCTATGAGAACACCTTGGTGCTGGAGGGCGCCACCACCTTCAACCAGGTGCGGGTGGCTGCTCCCGGCGCCACGGTACCCCCCGAGGAAATCACCCGGGTGAAGGGCCTGGGCTTCCTGCGGGACAAGAACACCCCGGACTGCTTCAACGGCCGGGTCATCACCCGCAACGGCAAACTCACCGCGGAAGAGCTGTCCGCTGTCACCGAAGCGGCGGAGAAGTTCGGCAACGGCCAGGTGGCCATGACCACCCGGTTGACCCTGGAAATCCAGCACATCCCCTTTGACAACATCGAGCCCCTGCGGGAGTTCCTGGCCCAGCGCGGCCTGGAAACCGGCGGCACCGGCTCTAAAGTGCGGCCGGTGGTCAGCTGCAAAGGCACCACCTGCCAGTACGGCCTCATCGACACCTTCGCCCTCAGCGAGGAGATTCACGAGCGGTTCTATCACGGCTATCATGAGGTGAAGCTGCCTCACAAGTTCAAGATCGCCGTGGGGGGCTGCCCCAACAACTGCGTGAAGCCCGATTTGAACGACCTGGGCATTATCGGACAAAAGGTGCCTCTCATCAACCTGGACAAGTGCCGGGGCTGCAAGGTGTGCCAGGTGGTAAACGCCTGCCCCATCCAGGTGCCTGTGGTGCAGGACGGCAAGGTGGTCATCGACGACAATGCCTGCAACCACTGCGGCCGCTGCGTGGGCAAGTGCCCCTTCGGCGCTTTGGAGGGCTCTACCAGCGGTTACCGGGTCTACATCGGCGGGCGCTGGGGCAAAAAGGTGGCCCGGGGCCGGTACCTGGAGAAGGTCTTTACCGACAAGGACGAAGTGCTCAACGTTGTGGAAAAGGCCATTTTGCTATTCCGGGAGCAGGGCCTGACGGGCGAGCGCTTCGCCGACACGGTGGAGCGCATCGGCTTTGAGAACGTCCAGGAGCAGCTGTTGTCTGACGGCCTGCTCCAGCGGAAAGAGGAAAATTTGAAGCTGGACGTAAAAGGCGGGGCCACCTGCTAATAGCGTGCCGCTGCACCATCGCCGCGCATTGGGGCTGCGCCCCAGACCATTTCCGAGGAAGGCAAGCTTGCGGCCCGCGTTTGGGGCAGGGGGCAGTTTGAAATCTGTGGTCTTGCGTGGGCACACACCGCGCAAAACAGCGTAAAACAAAGAGAGGGCCGGGGGACCGGTCCTCTTTTTTTCTTGCAAACTCCCTTTTATCGGAATAGCACGCCTTCCACGGCGTTGAAAGGGAAGTCCTCCATTTTCAGCGCGTGGGACGTGCCCTGATAAAACACCGAGGTCTCATTGATTCCTATGGTGAACCGGCTGCCGTCCTTTAGGGAATATTCCAGCGTGCAGGCGGGCTCCCCCTCCCCCCGGGAAAAGGGCTTATAGGAAAGGCAGCCCAGCAGGTTGGCGGTAAACTCGAACTCCATCTCCGGGCTGGAAGTATCTACCCGCACTGTCTCCCCCGTGGCGGACTGTGTAACGGCGACACACTGAATGTCCTCTGTCTCCGGATGGGTGAAAAACAGGGGCCAGCCATTCAGGGCAACATGGCACACCAGCAAAAGGATTGCCGTCACCAAAGCATGAAGCCCCCATTTGAACAGCCATTTTCCCACTCTCCTGGGGGTAAGCTTTTTCGCTGTGTTCTCCATACAATTCCCTCCCGGGCTTTAGTATAGCACACCCTGGCCCGTTTGCAAGATGGTCCCGTTGAATCCTGCATGGCCATGGGGTATAATAAAACCCTGAGATACGGGAACGAATGGAAGAAAGGAGAAGCCGAAATGGAAAAATATGTGCGGGACTCCTACACCGAGCAGGTGCAGATTTTGTCCCAGTCCAGCTTGAACGGCTACAAGCGGCTGTTCGGCGGGCGGCTGATGGAGTGGATTGACGTGGTGGCCGGGGTAGTGGCCCGGCGCCACTCCAACCGGAACGTGACCACCGCCGCTGTGGACAACCTGCGCTTTGAGGGCCCGGCCTATGGCAACGAGACCATTGTACTGTGCGGGTACATCACCTACACCGGCCGCACCTCTATGGAAGTGTGCGTGCGCACCTATGTAGAGGAGCTCAACGGCCACAAACGGCTCATCAACGTGGCCTACCTGGTGATGGTGGCCCTGGACGAAAACGAGCGTCCGGTGGAGGTGCCCCGGCTGGTGCTGACCACCGAGGAGGAGCGCCGGGAATGGGAAGCCGCCCAGGAGCGCACCCGTATCCGCAAGGAACGGCGGAAAGCGGAAAAAGCCCTGCGCTTCTGAAATGCGTCAAAAAGTGCCCCGTCCTACGGCGGGGCACTTTTTCATGGGTTTACCGCGTTCAAAAGGTCTTCCAGCTGATCGGCCTTGAAAAAGGCGATCTTCCCCTCTTCATCCAGCTGCACTCTGCCCTCCACCTCCACGGTGGCGGCCTCCCCTTCCAGGGACACCTCCAGCTGGGCGGTGTAACCGTACACACGGCTCTCTTCCGCGGTTAGGGAGACCTGGACTTCTTGGGGCTGGATGGTGGCGCCGCTGGCGGCGCAGAAGCCGGGGAAGCCCATGCTCCCCAGAATCCCCCGGGGCAGCTCTTCATAGCACTCTGGGGTGAAGTCCCCGGCGGGGAGCCTTTCCCATAAGTAGTCATAATAGGCCTGCTCCCGCTCTGGGTTGGTGAGAGCTTCTTGGGAATAGCAGGCCTGCAGCAGCTCCATCTGCTCCCCCTCTTGAATGGTGAAAACCGTCTCCACCACCCCTTGGATCTTCCCCTCCATTGTGTCTTCCTGCTGGGCCTGGCAGCCTGACAGCAAAAGCAGGCACAGGGCTAAGGCCAAAACTACCATCTTGTTTGACATGGAATCCACCTCAATCGCAGCGCACAGAACTCCTGTCGGACAACTTTTCTGAAAGACGGGCAAAACTTTGCTTGGGGCTCACCACGTTTTCAATCGTTATAGTTTAATAATAGCAAATATTCCGTTTTTGTCAAGAATTTTATAGAAAAAACAACAAAATCACCCCCAAGGAAACCCGCATCGCTCCTTAGGGGTGATCTTTTATTTGCGCAGTTTTTGAAAGAACTCTTGCAACAGGGCCTTGGCCTCCGCCTCATAGAAGCCTCGGTAAATATCCGGCCGGTGGCTGTAGGGCAGGGCGAACAGATCCAGAGCGGTGCCGCAGCAGCCCGCTCGCTCGTCGTCCGCGCCATAGACCACCCGGTTTATGTGGGAGTTGATAATGGCCCCTGTACACATGGGACAGGGCTCTAAGGTGACGTACAAGTCGCAGCCGGTAAGCCGCCACGTGCCCAACGCCTGGCAAGCCCGGTGAATCGCCTCGACCTCGGCGTGGGCCAGGGCGGTCTTATCCGCTTCCCGGCGGTTGCGGCCTTCCCCGATAATCTGCCCTGCTTTCACCACCACCGCCCCCACGGGGACCTCCCCAGCGGCGGCGGCTTCCCGGGCCAGCTCTAAAGCCCGGAGCATCCATTCCTTCTTGGGCAGGAAGGCCCTCTCCAGCATCATGCCACAAAAAACAGGCTGAGGGTGTACAGGGCCATCAGCCCTGCCGCCACCCAGAAGGCTGGCGCGCGGACAATGGCGGAAGCGCTCTCACCCGCTTTAAGGGGATAGGCAGGGCCGTCATAGCGGGGAGAGCCCGCCGAAATGAACATGCCCCGCTTGAAAATCAGCAGAAGCAGCAGGGACAAAAGCCCCAGCAGGATGGGGACGAACACAATCAGGTTGCTGATTAGAATGCTCATATCCCCAAAAAGGAAATCCGCATGGCTGCCCAGCACAGCGATAAGGTTATTCAAGCCGTGGATGAGCACCACCAGCCACAAATTGTTTGTCCTAGCGTAGAGAAAGCCCAGCGCCAGCCCGGAAATCGTGGCAAACACCACCGTGGAAAAATCCAAATGGGCCATTCCAAACACCAGTGCCGAGGCCACAATGGAAAAGCCCAGGCCATATCTGCGCAGCGAGGAGAGGATTACCCCCCGGAAGGCAAACTCTTCCATAAAGGGAACCAGCACCGCCACCACAGCGATTTCCAGCAGGATGGACGGCCAGGCTTCCCCCTGGGCGGTATAGCCCCCAGAGGAACTGTACCCAAAAAGGCCAAAAAACTCCTGTACAAACAGGGCGGGGTAATTCCCCAGCAGGGAGATGGCCAGGCCAGCCAGCACACAGAGCAGCCCCCCTGTAAAGCCCACCCGCTCAAACTTCAGATAATGTGCGGGGTCTTCCTTCCGGAAGAGCAGGTATGCCGCGAAGGGCAGCGCCGTGGCCAAGGGCACCAACACGGCGGAAAGCCATTGATATCCCATGGCGTTGGTGAGGATATCCACTCCCAGCACAGACAGCAGGAGCATCAGGGGAATCTGCCACACAAAGGAAAGCCCCGTCTGCGCTAAGGAGAGCAGGCACATATGGTTTAGCGTATGGGAAGCTTCCCTGCGCCGGGGATCCTCCTGCTGCAGGCTGAAGGGAGGCGCATAACTGGGAGCGCTTTGCCAAGGCGCAGGGAAGCCTTGCGCAGGAGCCTGGGGCGGCACGCCCTGGGACCAGCCCTGAGCCGGGGCCTGGGGCGGCGCGCCCTGGGGCCAGCCTTGCACCGGGGCCTGGGGCGGCACACCCTGGGGACAGACTTGCACCGGAGCCTGGGGCGGCGCGCCCTGGGGCCAGCCTTGCGCCGGGGCCTGGGGCGGCACGCCCTGAGGCCAGCCCTGCGCCGGAGTCTGGGGCGGCACACCCTGGGGACAGCCCTGCGCCGGGGCCTGGGGCGGCACGCCCTGGGGCCAGCCCTGAGCCGGGGCCTGGGGCGGCACGCCCTGAGGCCAGCCCTGAGCCGGAGCTTGAGGCGGCACGCCCTGGGGCCAGCTTTGTGCCGGGGCCTGGGGCGGCGCACCCTGGGGCCAGCCTTGGGCCGGGGGTTCTGTGGGAGGAAGGTTGTAATCGTTCACGGAGTCAGCCTCCTTTCTATGGGTTATAGGAGCTGGCACAGCTTCTGGGAAAAATCAGAGGGGTCTTCCAGGGAGATGCCCTCGATGAGCAGGGCCTGGTCATACAGCACCTCCGCGTAGAGCTTCAGCCGGTCCTTGTCCTTGGCGTACAGCTCCTGCAGCCGCTGGAAGATGGGGTGCTCCCCGTTTATCTCCAACACCCGCTGTGCTTTGATTTTCTCCTGGGCGGGCATGGCATTGATGACCTTCTCCATTTCCGTGGAGATCATGCCGTCGGTGGTGATGCACACAGGATGGCTCTTCAGCTTGCCGGAGACCCGCACGTCCTTCACCTTGTCCCCCAGGGCGTCCTTCACAAAGGCCAACAGGTCCTTGTTTTCCTCCGCAAGCGCCTGGGTCTTCTCCTTTTCCTCGGCGGACTCCAGCTCCAGGTCATCGGCGGAGATATTGCGGAACTCTTTGTCATCATACTTCATCAGCATGCGCAGGGCGAACTCATCCACGTTGTCCATCAGGCACAGCATCTCGTAGCCTTTTTCTTGAAGAGCCTCCGCCTGGGGCAGGCCCAGGATGCGCTCCACGGTCTCCCCGCAGCCGTAGTAGATGTACTTCTGCTCCGGCTTCATCCGGGAGACATACTCCTTTAAGGTGGTGAGCTTCTTCTCCGCGGAGGAGGTAAACAGCACCAAGTCCTTCAATTCGTCCTTTTTCGCACCGTAGTTGTCGTACATGCCGTACTTCAGCTGCAGGCCAAAGGCCTTCCAGAACTGCTCGTACTTCTCCCGGTCGTTGTTCAGCATGGATTGCAGCTCAGAGGCGATCTTCTTCTCCAGCCGGCTGGCGATGAGCTTCAGCTGCCGGTCATGCTGGAGCATTTCCCGGGAAATGTTCAGGGACAGGTCCTGGGAGTCCACCAGGCCCTTCACAAAGCTGAAGCAGTCCGGCAGCAGGTCGGCGCACTTGTCCATGATGAGCACGCCGCTGGCGTAGAGCTGCAAGCCCTTCTCGTACTCCCGGGTATAGTAGTCCATGGGAGCATGGGAAGGGAGGAACAGAAGGGCCGTGTAGGTGGCGGCGCCCTCGGTGGAAGAGCGGATGACCTTTAGGGGGTCCTGCCAGTCGTAGAACTTCTCTTTGTAGAAGGCGTTCAGCTCTTCCTCGCTGACCTCGCTCCTGGACTTCTTCCAGAGGGGGGTCATGCTGTTGAGGGTTTCCACCTCGGTGTGGGTCTCGTACTCCGGCTCCTTGCCATCCACGCCGGTGCCCTCCTTCACATGGGTGTGGGAGACCTCCATGCGGATGGGATAGCGGATGTAATCGGAGTACTTCTTCACCAGCTGCTGGATGCGGAACTGGTCCAAAAACTCGCTGTAATTCTCGTCCTCGGTGTCGGCTTTCAGGTGCAGGGTGATGGTGGTGCCCCGGTCCGCTTTTGTCCCAGGGGTGATCTCATACCCTGCAAGCCCCTCGGACTCCCAGTGCCAAGCCTCGTCTGCGCCAAAAGCCCTGGTGTCCACGGTGACCTGGTCGCTGACCATGAAGGCGGAGTAGAACCCCACGCCGAACTGGCCGATGATGTCCACATCCTCCTTCTGCTCCGCCTCCTGCTTGAACTGGAGGGAGCCGCTGCGGGCGATGACGCCCAGGTTGTTGTCCAGCTCCTCCTGGGTCATGCCGATGCCGTTTTCGGTGATGGAGAGGGTGCGAGCCTCCTTGTCCACATCCAGGCGGATGAAAAAGTCCTCCCGGGAAAGGCCGGTGGCCCCATCCTCCAAGGTGCGGTAGTAGAGCTTGTCAATGGCGTCGCTGGCGTTGGAGATCAGCTCCCGCAGGAAGATCTCCTTGTGGGTGTAGATGGAGTTGATCATCAAGTCCAGCAAACGCTTGGATTCTGCCTGAAATTCTTTCATTGCCATGGTTTCAAATTACTTCCTTTCCAATATAGAACAGACAGCCCAAAGGGCTGAGTGCAAGCAAAAAATCAGCGGCCCGCCTGGAAGGGGCGCTCATCGTGGAAGCGGAGGTTGTTCAGCTGCTCCTTCTCCCGGATGGTCTCCTCCATGTCGATGCCGTAGAGGTTTGCCAGGCACAGGACAAAGTACATCACGTCCCACAGCTCCTCATCCAGGGTGCCCTTGATGGGCTGGCCGGGCTTGCGGAACTTCCCGTGAAAAATGGCCTCGGAAACCTCCCCCACCTCTTCCACCAACTTGAGGAAAAAATTGTGCTTCAACCGCTCCTCCTGGGCCTCCCGCTGGGGGCCTGGGGGCAGGCTGTCCAGGGCCAAAAAGCCCAAATCCTTCTGGCGCAGGTAGTTTTGCAGGTATTTCACCGTGGTGTTGCCATCCATAAAAAGGCCCTCCTCACTGCTTTACGGCCGCCACCAGCAGCATCATGGGGCGCCGCAGCTCGTCCTTCATGCCGGGGAGGTCCATCATCCGCTGGGGCGGTTTGGGCTCCACCACCCGCCGCAGGGAAAAGCCCCCGGTAAGCAGGGTGTCCAGATAGGTGGTGAGGGTGCGGTGGTACTTCACCACGTTCTCCCCCAGGAACACGGCCTGGCGCTGCCCCTCGTAAAAATAGCGGTCCACGGGGAAGTGAAGGATGTTGCCCTGCTCATCGTAGTACCAATCTTGATTGCCGTAGGCGGTGAAGATGGGGTGTTCCACTGAGAAAACGAAGTCCCCTCCTGGCTTCAGCCAACCCCGGACCTTTTCCACAAAGGCAGGGAAATCCGTTAAATAGTGGATGGCCAGAGAGCTAAACACCAAATCGAAGCTCTCTGGGGGAAAGTCCACTTCCTCTATGGAGGCGTGGACATATTCCACCTGGGGGAAATGGGTCTTGCCCCGGGCCACTTCCAGCATCTTTTCGGACAGGTCCACCCCGGTGACGCGGGCGGCCCCGTGCTCCGCCGCATAGACGCAGTGCCAGCCGTAGCCGCAGCCTAGATCCAGCACCGTCTTCCCTTGAAAATCCGGCAGGAGCTTCTGTAGGTCTTCCCACTCTCCAGCGCCGGCCAGGCCTTGCTGGGAACGGCTCATCTGGCTGTACTTCTCAAAAAAGACGGGGTCGTCGTAGCGATTCTCTTTCATACAGGGCACCTCAAAACCTCTTGTTCATCAAGATAGATTCAAATTTTATTGTAATACAAAACCGCCCCTGTTGCAAGGGCGGTCCTGGTTTCTTTACAATTTGGAAATATTCCCTATTTCAGCTCGGCAATGGTGACGCCGCTTTCCCCTTCGCCATAGGTGCCAAGGCGGAAACTTTTCACCTGGGCGCACCGGCGCAGGTGCTGCTGCACGGCCGCCCGCAGGGCGCCCGTGCCCTTGCCGTGGATGATGGTCACCTGGGAGAGGTGCATCCGAGCGGCCCGGTCCAGGAAGCTGTCCACCTCCATCAGGGCCTCCTCCACAGTCTGGCCCCGCAGGTCCAAGCTGGAAGAAGCCTCCGGCGTGGAGACGCTCTTGGTCACGGTGCGGCCAGGATTCTTCTTTTTCAGCTGCCGTTTGCTCATCAGGCGGATGTTGTGCAGGGGCACCCGGGTTTTGATGATGCCCGCCTGCACCAGCACCATGCCGTCCTTGGGCTCCTCCAGCACAGTGGCCTCTTTGTCGATATCGTAGAGGAGCACATCGTCCCCCACCACCAGGGGCCGGGGCAGCACATAGTTGTCATCCCGCCGCTGGTGCACCGGGTCGGAAGAGCTTTCCAAGTCTTTCATGCCGGAACGCAGGCGGGCTTTCTGCTCGGCAGAGAGCTGCTTGTTCTTCTGGCGGCGCAGCTCCTCCAGCTCATTGACCAGGGCGTCTGCCCGCTGGCGCGTCTTTTGGACGATCTGGGCGGCCTCCTGACGGGCGCGCTCCACCTCTTTCTTGGCCTGGGCCTCCGCCTCTTCCTTCAGGCGATCCGCCTCTTGGGCGCTTTGCTGGGCCTTGGCCGCGGAGGCACGCAGGGTTTCCAACTGGTCCTCCATTTTGCGGCGGTCTTCCTCCAGGCGGCCCACCACCTGCTCAAAGGCGTTGCTCTCCCGGCTGACCAGCTCCCGGGCCTGGTCTACGATGCGGGGGTCCATGCCCAGCCGCTGGGTGATGGCAAAGGCGTTGGACTTGCCCGGCACGCCGATGAGCAGCCGGTAGGTAGGCTGCAGGGTGGCCACGTCAAACTCGCAGCTGCCGTTCTCTACGCCGGGGGTCTGAATGGCATAGGCCTTCAGCTCTGCATAGTGGGTGGTACAGGCCAGGCGTACTCCCTTGCCCCGCAGCTCTTGGATGATGGCCTGGGCCAGGGCGGCGCCCTCCACCGGGTCGGTGCCGGCACCCAGCTCATCCAGAAGGATCAAGCTGCTGCTGTCCGCCACTTGCAGGATGCGGATGATATTCACCATGTGGGAGGAAAATGTGGAAAGAGACTGCTCGATGCTCTGCTCGTCGCCGATATCCGCCAGGATATGCCGGAACACGGACACCCGGCTGCCCTCCCCGGCGGGAACCATCAAGCCGCACATGGCCATGAGCGTCAGCAGGCCGATGGTCTTTAAAGCCACGGTCTTGCCGCCGGTATTGGGGCCGGTGATGATAAGGGCGTCGAAGGTGTCCCCCAGGGTAATCTCTGTGGGCACCACCTTCTCCTTGGCGATCAGGGGATGCCGGGCGGCGTGGAGAATGGTTTTCCCGTCCTCGCCGGTCTGGGGCACCACAGCCTTCATCTTGTAGGCCACCTGGGCCTTGGCGAAGATCAGGTCCAGCTGCACCGCATAGTTGTAGCTTTCAATGATGGAATCGGCAAAGGAGCCCGCTTCGCCGGAGAGCTCCAGCAAAATGCGGGAGATCTCCTCCTGCTCATCGGAGCGGAGGACCCGGATCTCGTTGTTCAGCTCCACCACGCTCATGGGCTCCACGAACACCGTGGCCCCGCTGGCAGAGGTGTCGTGGACCAGGCCGGGCACCTCCCCCCGGAACTCCGCCTTCACCGGGACCACATAACGTCCGCCCCGCTGGGTGACAATGTTCTCCTGCAGGTGCTTCTGGTGGGCGGGGGAACGGATGAGCTTGTCCAGCTGGTCCCGCACCCGCTGAGAGGCCGCACGAATCTTCCGCCGGATGGACGCCAGCGCCGGAGAGGCATTGTCCGCCACCTCTTCCTCGCTGACGATGCAGGTGAAGATCTTCTCCTCCAAATACTTGTTGGGGGCCAGCACCTGGAACCGGCCGGTAAGGGCCGTGCGGACGCTCTCGCTCTTGCTCCACCACTGGGTCAACCCCCGAATGGTCCGCAGGGTGGCGCCGATATCCAGCAGCTCCCGCAGACCCAAACCGCCCCCCGCCTGGGCCCGGCGCAGGGGATTGGTGACGTTCTTCATGCCGTAGAAAGAGGGCGCGCCAAATTTGGCCATGGCCACAAAGGCGGCGTCGGTCTCCTGCAGGAGCCACTGGGCTTCTCCGGCGGTGTGGACCGGCTCCAGCTTTCGGGCCAGCTCCGCCGCATCGGCGCTGGAGCACTCTCCAGCCACCATCTCTAAAATTTTATCCAGTTCTAAAGCTTTGGTATGCTTGTCCATAATCTCGATCCTTACAGCAATGCCCCGGGAGAGGTCCCGGCCCATTGCCCGATAATATTTTTTACAATAGGTTACGCTTCATCCAGCAGCTCCAGCGGGCAATCCAGCCCAAAGGACGGCAGGCAGCTTTGTCCGCCGCAGCAATTCACAGCGCCTCCTGCCGGCTTTTCCTGAACGCCCCGCTTACAGCAGGCTGTAGTAAAAGTCCAAGGTCTTGGGCCGGTGCTGCAGGATCTGCATGGTATAGGCCTCTGCCGCAGCAGCCAGCTCCTGCCGGGCACCGGAGGAAAGGTCAAAGGAGAAGATTTTTTCAAAGTCTGAAAAAACAATGTGGCGCATGGCTGTGAGAGCCGCCGGGGACAAGGGGGCGCAGGGGTCCCCATTGTCGAGATAGCAGCTTTTACAATAGATTTCTCCCCGGTTGACTTTAAAGTACATGCGCTCGCTTTCATAGGCGCCGCAATGGGCGCAATAGGCGATGCTGGGCATATAGCCCGCCTCGCTGAGCATACGCAGCTCTACGATGGCTTTCAACACCGCTTGGGGCCGTGTCCCCCTGCACAGAAAGTGCAGGGCATTGAGCACCAGCCGCAGGAAATCGGCGGACTCCACCCCTTCGGGCACCAGCTCCACCGCCAGCTGGCAGAAATACTGGGCCAAGGCCAGAGCAGTGATATCCCTGCGCAGGTCGAAGAACACCTCGATGGGGAAGGCCTCGTTTACATTGTATGTATCCCGCCCCCGGGAGAGCTTCAGGCGGGAGTAGCACAAAAGGCCGGTTCCGGCGTTTTTGCTGTCCTTTAAATTTTTGGCCCGGCGGGCAAATGCCCGCACAACGCCCTCATCCCTGGTAAGGATGGTCACCAGGCGGTCGCTCTCCCCCACAGTCTGCTCCTTGATGATGAGCCCCTGGGTCTTCAGCTGCATGCGGCGCCTCCCCGGCTGGACCTTTGCGCGCGTCCAGCCGATTTTTCATCTGCGAATAATGGATGTAGTCCTCCACCCTGCCTGTCCGGCAAAAAAGCTCCCATGCTTGTTTCACATCCACAAAGACTTCCCCCTTCCAAAAGGGCAAGCAGCCCCTTCTACAAGAAGAGTATTTGCGGAAGTTCCCCGGCTATGACAGGAAAAGATTTGTTTGTTCGACAGGCTGCGCCATCATTCGCGGCCTGTTTGTGCTTACCGCCCCCGTTGGCCGCCCTCAAAGCTCCAGATCCCTTTCTGAAAAGCCCAGGCTCTGCAGCGTCTCTGGGCGCTGGCGCCAGTCCTCCTTCACTTTTACCCAAAGCTGCAGGTTCACCTTGCAGCCAAAGAACCGCTCCAAGTCCTGCCGGGCGGCCGTGCCGATTTTTTTCAGCATAGCGCCGCCTTTGCCGATCAGAATGCCCTTGTGGCCGGGCTTTTCGCAATAGAGCGTCACGTCGATATCCAGAATACCGTCCCGGTCTTTCATGCGCTCGGTGACAGCCGCCACCCCGTGGGGGACCTCCTTGTCCAGCAGGCGAAGGGTCTTTTCCCGCACCAGTTCCCCGGCGATGACCCGCTCTGGCTGATCGGTGAGGGTGTCCTCTGGGAACAGGTGGCCGCCAGGCATGCACAAGCCTTTCAACTCAGAGAGAAGGTCCTCCATGCCGCTGCCATCCCGGGCGGAGACGGGCACAACCGCCTGGAAATCATACCGCCCTGCATACTGGGCGATCTGCTCCATGAGGACGCTCTTGTCCTCCAGCAGGTCAATCTTATTGATAGCCAGCACCGCGGGGATCTTCCCGCCCTGAAAGCGGCGGATGAGTTCCTCATCCGCTTTGGAAAAAGGGGCCCCCGCCTCTGTGACCAGCAGGCAGGCATCCACGCCGTCCACCGTGCGGGTAACCGATTTGACCATATACTCTCCCAGGGAGTTTTTCGCCTTGATAAGCCCTGGAGTATCCAGGAACACCAGCTGGTCCTCCCCTTGGGTGAGCACCCCCATAATGCGGGTGCGGGTGGTCTGGGGCTTGCGGGAAACAATGGCGATTTTCTCTCCCACCAGCCGGTTCAAAAGGGAGGACTTTCCCACATTGGGGCGGCCCACAATGGCGATAAACGCTGAGCGCTCCTCTGGCAAACCCTTATATTCCATAGTTTTATTCCCTTTCTGTACAGCACAAGGGGGCACCGCGGCAACCGCGGCGCCTCCCAAAGCTCACGATAATAACTCTACTTATTTTATTTCCCATGGCGGAGCCTGTCAAGGCGCTCTTCCACCCAAGCGGGCCCTAAAAAGACAAAACCCGCCGCCAACGCCAGGGACAGTGCCAAAAGCCCCAGCGAAAAGGGATGGCCCAAAATACCCCAGAGAAGGCGCCAAAGCTCTGGGCGGAACAGGATGAACACCCCCGCCAGCAGCGCCCCCACGGCGCTGAGAAGTACCGCCCCTGCCGCCACATCCTTGACGAAGCGGATATAGCGGTTTTGATTTTTCTGCGCGAAATCACAAAGTTTTTCCACGGCGGTGTTCAGCGCTTCCGCCGCCATCACCGCGCCGATGGCCAGCACCAGGCAGGCCATCTCCCCCCGGCTCAAGGAGAGCTGAGAGGCAAAAAACAGCACATACACCGCCATTACCAAATGGATGCGCATGTTCCGCTCTGATTTAAGGCAGGCGCCAATGCCCCGAAAGGCATCGGCAAAGCTCTGCCACACCCGCCGCTTGCCGGAAGGGCCGGTATTACTCACGGTTATAGGTGGCGTAGCTGGCGCTGGCAGGCAGGCCCAGCTCCCGCATGACCTGCTCTTCCTTCTCCCGCATGCGCACCCGGGCCAGGCCGCCGGCCTCGTGGTCATACCCCAGCAGGTGCAGCATAGAATGGGCTGTCAAAAAGCCCATTTCCCGCTCGAAGCTGTGGCCATAGGTTTTGGCCTGCTCCATGGCCTTGGGCACCGAGATGACGATGTCCCCCAGAATTTTGGCGCCGGTCTCGTGGTTGGTGTCATACTGGCCGTTCTCTCCCATGGGGAAAGAGAGCACATCCGTAGGGGCGTCGATATTCCTGTACTGCCGGTTCATCTCTTGGATCTGGTCGTTATCTACAAAGGAGACGCTGATCTCCGCAGAATCCTTAAATCCCTCCAGTTGGAGCACCGCGTGGCAGCAGCGCCGGATGAGCATGCGGATGCCCGTGGGGATTTTCACCGCTTTTTGCTGATTTGAAATGATGACTCTGATTTTTTCCATTCTCTGCACCGTTCCTTTCTCTGGGGCTGTTCCCGAAAAAATTTTTACAACTCTTCTCCCATGCTTACAGGGAAACTTCCTCTCATTTGGCAGAGCGGCTGGCCCGCTCGTAGGCGCGGATGATATCCTGCACCAGCTTGTGGCGCACCACGTCCTTCTCTGTAAAACGGAAAATGGCGATATCCTCCACACCTTTCAGGATGCGCACGGCCTCCTTTAAGCCAGAGCGCTTGCCGTCCGGCAGGTCGATCTGGGTCACGTCGCCGGTGATGACCATTTTGGAGTTGAAGCCCAGCCGGGTGAGAAACATCTTCATCTGTTCCCCAGTGGTGTTCTGGGCCTCATCCAAGATGATAAAGCTGTCATCCAAGGTGCGGCCGCGCATATAGGCCAAGGGCGCCACCTCAATACTGCCCCGCTCCACATAGCGCTGGTAGGTCTCTGCCCCCAGCATATCGAAAAGGGCATCGTACAAGGGACGCAGGTAGGGGTCCACCTTCTGCTGCAGGTCGCCGGGCAGAAAACCCAGCTTTTCCCCCGCCTCCACCGCCGGGCGGGTGAGGATGATGCGGTCCACCTGCTGGGCCCGGAAGGCGTTGACTGCCATGGCCACCGCCAGATACGTTTTACCGGTGCCGGCAGGCCCCACCCCAATGGTGATGGTGTTGTTCTTGATATCATCGCAATAGGTGCGCTGGCCCAGGGTCTTGGGCTTGATGGGCTTTCCCT
This sequence comes from Acutalibacter sp. LFL-21, assembly GCF_025630755.1. Classification (NCBI taxonomy): domain Bacteria; kingdom Bacillati; phylum Bacillota; class Clostridia; order Eubacteriales; family Acutalibacteraceae; genus Acutalibacter; species Acutalibacter sp. LFL-21. The sequence continues at coordinate 48,649 of NZ_JAOTNT010000006.1, forward strand.
TGCTGGTAACGCAGATGCAGTCCCCCGCCAGGCGGGCCACCTTGTCCTCGCTGTCCTCCCCCACCATACGGATGCAATACCGCACATTCTGTTCAGTGAGGGTCTCCCCGCTGCCGATGAGGGTGATCAGGCTTTTTACCGTGCGGGCAGCCTTATCCACCGCCTCTGGATCCTCCCCGGCGATTTTCAGCTCGGAGTCCCGCACCACCAGCGCCACGCCAAATTCCTTTTCAATCAGGCGGATATTCTCATCAAAGCTGCCAAACAGCTCTTCTGCCTGCTCCAGCCTGTCTAAATTGATCTTTTGCTCCAACTAAGCATATCTCCTGTTTTCTTGGGATTTTTTAGTTCTGGCAGACGCAAAAACTGACGTGCTCTGCCTTTATGAGCTATTATAACACAGGAAAGGAGAATACTTCAAGGGAAAACACTATGAATTTCCACCAAAATTTATTACCACAGTTGTGTCATTCAAACGAAATCTTTTTCACCACACCGATCTCCTCCTCGCAGCGGCACTTGGCCTGCAGCATACACATGCCGTTTTCCATCCAATAGGTGAGCTCCTCCTCTACCACCCGGCTTCCCTGGGGAAGTTCCTCCCGCTGCGCCCGGCGCAGCGCCAGCAAAGCCGCCTGCCGCAGTTCTTCCTCCTCCCGCTGGAAGACAACTTCCTGCAGCGGCTGCACCACGCTCTCTTCCCACGCCAGAGGAAGTTCGCGGCCCAGAGGGCTCCAGGCTGTGCTGTGGTGCCAGGTGCGGGTGTTTCCCGCCTGCTCCTGGTACAGTCCCAAGGGGATGCGCACGCCGAAAAGCAAGAGGGATCTCTCTCGCACAGCGCTGCCCACCGGGACCAACTGGGAGACTTCCTGGGGCACCTCCACCGTGAATTCCCGATAGGTCAGGGCCCGCACACTGCCTCGGGCGGCCCCCAAGGTCCTGGGGGGATCTTCCTGCTCCGGCCCATAGGGGTGGGCGCTCTCCACTGGGTACAGGCCCGCGATGAGCAGCTGCCCTCCCTGCACGGTGTCCCCCGGGGAGACCTCTGGACGCCCCCACTCCGCTTGGATGGAGAGGATGGTCCCCGCCCGGGAGGCCACCATGTTGGACCACTCCCGGTCATTGACCACCTGCGGAGCGGGGTCGGCCTCATTGACAGCCACCTCTAAAAAGCAGCCATCCTCGTTGACAGAGAGCCAGGCCGCCTCTTCCAAGTCATTTCGGATCGCCATTCCCGCGGCCTTGGCATCTAAGCCATAGAGAGAACACCCCAGGTAAACGCCGTTTTCCCGGGCGGCCTGCAGCACCTGGGCCTGGGTCAGGCGCTGGTCTCCCGTCACAGTCACACCCCAGCAAAAGCCGCTTAGGTACACATAGACGCCCACGCCCACCAGGGCGCCCAGGAGCAGCCCTTTCTGCTTTTGGAGACGGGCTGTAAAAAAAGGCAGCCCTCCCCGCTTGCGCAGGCGGGGATGGGCTCGGCACCGCCTGGCCAGGTCCCGGAGGTTCCTATACTCCCGGGGCCTTCCCCGCACCAACAGCCGCCCGTTTTCCCTCTGGAAGCCCCAGAACTCCACGCCCATCTTGGCCGCGGCGTTGAGAAAGCGGGCTCCATCTCCCTGAATCTCCATCTCGATCCAGCCAGTCAGCCAATGGGCTGCTTTTTCAAGCATGGTTTCCACCTCCTTTTGGGCTGGATTCCCCCTTTTGCCGAAGGGGCATGCCCCCCATTCCGTTTTCGCCATAGGCGTATTCCACCTGATGGATGGCGCCTTCAACAATCGCGGAGCTCTCCGTCAGGCGCACCAGCCGCAGGCCCCTTCCGCTGAACCGCAAAATCAGCCTGCCGCCCCGCAGGATCACCCGCTCGCTATCGTAGTCCACAATCCCATCGCAGCCATCCACCACAGCCCTGCGATTTCCGTGGAGCTCTACCACCGGGCTGCCCGCTCCCCGCGTTTCCATAGCCTGCCCCCTCTCTCCGTTTGAACACTACAAAATATATGTGGTCCGGCGGGAATGTATCCCACCAGGGGGGCATAGGGATGAAGGGGGCGGCAGGCCCCGGAAAGGAGCACGCCATGAAGCTGATCTCTCCCGCCAGGCCAGAAGGGGGCCTTTCCTGGAGAGCGTTGGGAAGCGCCCTGGCCCTAGTGAGCTTTGGAACAGCGCTGCTGGCCTACCCGGCCCAGGTGCGGGACAGCGTAGCCCAAAGCGCCCTGTATTGCCTGGTGTCCCTCACGCCCTCTCTGTTCCCCTTTATGGTCGCAGCCAGCTATGGGGTACGCTCTCAGGCAGGGATGCTGTTCGGGCGGGCATTGGGGCCGGCCGTGCGGCATCTGTTCCGTTTGCCCGCCTGCGCCGGGGCCACCCTGCTCTTGAGCTTTTTGGGCGGCTACCCCGCTGGGGCCCGGGGCATATCCCTCCTGCTGGAACAAGGGCGGCTCACCCGGGAGCAGGCCGGCCGGATGATGCTCTTCTGCGTGGCGCCGGGAGCGGCCTTTGTGGTGACCTTTCTAGGCTGCGGCGCTTTGGGAAGCCTGCGTTTGGGGTGGCTTCTCTTTTTCGCGGTGACCCTCTCTGGGCTGCTGCTGGGACTTCTCACAGGGCTGGGGAAGCCCCTTCCGGAAAAGGAGCCGCCGCAGCCAGGAGAGCCGGGAGGGCCGGCGCTGGTCCGTTCTGTATCCGATGCCTCTTCCGCTGTGGTAAAAATGTGCGGCTGCATTCTGCTGTTTGCCGGATTTACCGCCATTTTGCAGGGGAGCGGGGCCTTCCAGGCCCTGAGCCGCCTGCTGGCCTTTTCAGGGCTGGTCTCCCAAAAGGAGGCCGGGGTGCTGCTCTCCTTCCTGCTGGAGGTCACCGGAGGAACGGGCGAGGCCTCCCGCCAAGGGGGCGCGCCCCTGCTTTACGCCTTTGGTCTGGCCTTTGGCGGGCTGTGCGTACACTTGCAGCTTTTTTCCCTTTTCCCAGAATTCCCCCTTTCTAAGGGGAAATTCTTCCTATTCCGCCTTCTTCACGGTTTTTTGGCGTCGGGCATCTTTTTGCTGCTGGCGCGGCTGTTCCCCCCTCCTCCTCGGCTGGTGTGGGCCTCTTCGGAGGCGGAACTGGCCTTGGGGGGGTCCGCCTCTACGGCGGCAGGGGGGCTCTCTCTGTTCCTTATGTGCCTGGCATTCCTCGCCGCCCTGCCGCAGAGGGAGAAAGGTTCCAAAGAGTAGCCCGTTGCGCCGGGAACGGACTTGTGCTATAATACCTCTGGAATAGAAAGGCGCCGGTTCTTTTTTCGGCGCTTTGGAAAAGAGGGTTTCTTCCCATGGGCCTGTTTCAGAGAAAGAAAAAGCACCCGCTGTTTGGCGGGCGCATTCCTCCCAGCTGCGCCTATTGCCAGCACAACAGCGGAGGAGAGGGCCAGGTGGCCTGCGCCCTGCGCCGCCAGCCAGAGGGGGAGGCTTGCAAAAAATACCGGTACGACCCCCTTCTGCGGGAGCCCCGGGTGGCGCCCTCCCTGCGCACCTCCCAATACCGTCCAGAGGATTTTCAGCTGTAACCAAAAAGCCTTCGAGGTTTCCCTCGAAGGCTTTCCTTTTTCAGCGCTTCCTGCGTTGCACTCAGGGTTGGAGCAGCCGGGCCTTTAAGGCCTTGGTAGGGATGCCCTCCTGGGTAAACCGGAGCTCGTGCTCGGTAAGGATGTTCTCTGGGTCCCCGGCGGCGTGCAGGTCCCGGGTGTCAAAGTAGATTGCAAAGCCCGCCTCGGTGAGATAGCGCCGGGTGGCCAGGTACAGGTCGTCGTTGTCGGTCTTGAACCAGATCTCCCCGCCGGGGGCCAGCAGGGGTTTGTAGTGAAGCAGCTGGCGGGTGTGGGTCAGGCGGCGCTTGTGGCCCCGGGCGGTAGGCCAGGGGTTGCAGAAATTGATGTACAGGCGCTGGACCTTCTCCTCGGGAGAAAAGAGCTCTCCCAGCCGCTCAATATTATAAGCGCACAGGGCCACGTTGTCCGGCTGCTCTTCCCCGTAGGCCTGGGCAATGTTCCGCCGGCCCACGCCCAGAATGTCGTAGCTGATGTCGATTCCCAGGAAATTCACATCCCGGTGGGTGTGGGCGGCTTCGGCCAAAAAGACGCACTTGCCGCAGCCCAAGTCCAGGTGAAGGGGGCGCTTTTCCCCAAACACCGCCTCCCAGCTGCCCCGCTGCTGCTGGGGCTGTGCCACAAAATAGGGGCAGGCGGCAAGCTCCGGCCTGGCCCAAGTCTTTCTTCGTATGCGCATAGGTTCGCTCCTTGTGATAATGTACGCCTTATTATACCTGGGCCGGAAAAGGAAATCAAGCGGGGGCGTTGAATCCTGGAGAAACTTGATGTAAAATGGAGGTATTCGGAAAGGAGAAGAGCGTGCTATGAAAAAGTGGGCTTTAGCCTTAGAGGGCGGCTCCCTGCGGTGTATGTTTTCCGCTGGAGCTGTAGACGTCATGATGGAACAGGGGCTCTGGTCCGATGGGGTCTTCGGCGTGTCCGCCGGGGCGCTGACGGGGGTAAACTACGTCTCCCGCCAGGTGGGCCGCACCGCCCAGGTGAACTTGGACTACGTCAATGACAAGCGGTACCTGGGCCTGGGGAACCTGATCTTCAAAAAGAGCATTTTCAATTTCGACTTCCTCTTCGGGGAAATTTCCGACAAGCTGATCCCCCTGGACCGGGAAGCCTTTGCCGCTTCTCCCATGGGCTTTACCGCTGTGGCTACGGACTGCCGCACCGGCCAGCCGGTCTTTTGGGAGAAACACAGCTGCCAGGATATCTATGGGGCCATCCGGGCCAGCGCCAGCATGCCCCTTCTGGCCCCCACTGTGGAGGTGGAGGGCATCCCCTGCGTGGACGGGGGCGCCTCCTTGTCCATCCCCTATGCCCGCGCCTTGGAGGAAGGCTATGATAAGGTGGTAGTCATCACCACCCGGGAGCACGGTTACCGAAAACCCCAGACCCCTCGGGCGTTGGCCCGCCTTTACGCCAAGCACTACAAGCAGTATCCCCAGCTGGTGCGCGCCCTGCTGGAAACACCCCGGCGCTATGCCCGGGAGCTGGATGCGCTGGACCGCCTGGAGGCCCAGGGAAAGGTGTTCGTACTGCGCCCGCCGGAGCCGGTGACCGTCTCCCGCACAGAGCGGGACCTGATAAAGCTGCGGGCCCTGTACGCCCAAGGGCGGCAAGTCTGCCAGGAACAGTTGGAAGCGCTGGCCGGCTATTTGGAAGGCTGAAAACAGAAAGAGGCTCCCCCGCAAGGAGCCTCTTTCTTATTTTCCGATATTGCTCAAAATCTTGGCAGCCACAAAGCCGATGAACACGATAGGCACCACCAGCAGCTCGACAAGCAGCACAACAGCGATCTTCACCGCCACACCCCATGCCGCCAGCATGATGCAGACCTCTAGGGAAAGGCATACAACAGCCAAAACGGCCGGAAGCAGCCGCTCCATCCCGGAAAACGTGGGGGCCAGAGCGGGGAGCTTCTCCAGGCAGCGGCCAATCCACCAGTGGAACAGATAGCACACCAGCAGCTGCACCACGGGGATGAGAAACAGCGCCGCCTTGGGCATGGTGGCCACCACCTGCCCGTTGTTCCACTGCCGGGGAATGCTTCCCGGCAGGAAGGGGAACGCGAAGGCCGCGCCCACCAGTCCCAAAGCAAAAAAGAGAAGCTCCAGCCAATATGTTTTGACAAACGCTTTCATGAAAAACACTCCTTACAGCAGGACGATACCTGCTTCTTTGCAGAGGCGCTTTGTCTCCTCGTCCCACAGGGAGGCCTGTACCTCGCCGATATGTGCCTTGCCCAGCAGCAGCATGCACAGGCGGCTTTGGCCGATGCCCCCGCCGATAGTCAGGGGAAGCTCGCCGTTTAGGAGCATCTTGTGGAAGGGCAGCTCCCGGCGGTTGTCGCAGCCAGCTTCCGCAAGCTGCCTATCCAGGCTTTCCGGGTTCACCCGGATGCCCATGCTGCTGATTTCCAAGGCGCACTGCAGGGGCTCGTGCCAGAAGAGCAGGTCGCCGTTCAAGCTCCAGTCGTCGTAGTCGGGGGCGCGGCCGTCGTGGGGCTTGCCGCTTCTCAGCTTGCCGCCAATCTGCTGGATGAACACGGTCCTGTGCTTTTTGGTGATGACACCCTCCCGCTCCTTGGGGGTGAGCTGGGGGTACATGTCCTCCAGCTCCTGGGCGGTGAGGAAGAACACATCCCGGCACAGGTCGGTGTCCAAGCTGGAAAACTGCCACTTCAGCTCGTCCAAAGTGCCGCAGATGGCGCTGACAATCCGGCGGACGGTGTCCTTTAAGTAGGCCTCGTTGCGGGTGGATTCGTCGATGACCTTCTCCCAGTCCCACTGGTCCACATAGATGGAGTGGAGGTTGTCCAGCTCCTCATCCCGGCGGATGGCGTTCATGTCCGCCACCAGGCCGTTGCCCACGAAGAAGTTGTAGTCGTGGAGGGCCAGGCGCTTCCACTTGGCCAGGGAGTGCACCACCTGGCCCTCGATGCCCACGGCGGGGATATCGAAGCCCACCGGGCGCTCCACACCGTTGAGGTCATCGTTGAGTCCGGTGGCCGGGTCCACGAACAAGGGCGCAGTGACACGCTTTAAGTGCAGGGCTGCGCAGAGCTTAACCTGGAAGATATTCTTAATCAGCCCAATGGCCTTTTGGGTTTCGTACAGGCCCAGGGCGGGCTGGTAGCGTTCCGGCAGGATGGTCATAGTGGTTCCCCCTTGTTTCAAAATCCTTTTTATTATAGCAGGTTTTGACGGGGATGGGAAGGAATTTTTGCAGGAGGCGGCACCGCCGGCTGCAAGTTCAATCTTCGTCCCCGGCGGGGCGGCGCTTTTCCCGGAAGCTCTTTGCCAGGTACACCGCCAGGATGCTGGCCATCAGGCAGCCGGTGAGCGTGATGGCACCCCCAGAGGTGATCATGCCCTCCTCCAGCAGCGGCCCGCGGCCTGCCGCCAGAGAGGCCAGCTCCATCACCACCATGCACAGGCCGCACAGCCCCATGGCGAAAAAGAAGGTCTTCTGGCTCCTCCCCATGGGGTTGATATCCCGCAGGATGAACTCCCACCAGCACAGGGCAACGCTGCCCCAGATGAGCAGGATCGCCTCCCAAGGCCCCTGGGCCCAGGTGACGCCAAAGGCCTTGCACAGGGCCTCTAGGGCCAGGGCGGCAATTAAAAACACAAAGGCGTGCTTGAACACGTTGCCCCGCTGCCACAGCTGGCGTTCGTCTAACTCGGTTCGTTTTTTCACGGCGCACAACTCCTCTCACGGTTCCCAGAACAGCTGGTCCAAGGTCTTACCCAGGGCCTTGCAGATTTCCACGCAGAGCTTGATGGTGGGGTTGTAGTCCCCCCGCTCGATGGCCACAATGGTCTGGCGGGTGACGCCCACCGCCTCTGCCAAATCCTGCTGGGTCAGGCCCAGGGCCGCCCGGGCGGCTTTCATTTTCAAATTTTTTCCCATGGGCTCACCTCTCAAGAATATTGTATGCTTTAACAATCTAAAAGTCAAGTATATTTTACTTTTTACCTCACAAAAAAGGACGGGATAGAGCCCGTCCTTTTTCTTTTCAATGCTGTTAAGACTTTTTCTTGGAAGTGATCTTGGTCAGCCCGTAGACCAGCAGGGCGATGATGATGATGACCACAAAGATGCCCAGCATCCCTTTGCCCATAATGCCCAGGGCTTCTTCCACAGTTTGCCAATACTCAGGACCCATATCGTCTCTCCTTCCCGCGCAGCGCGCGTTCTATCCAAAACTTGCCAAAGCTTGTGTACCCAGGCTTACATGAAGAAGCCCAGGATGATGCCGCCAGCCACCGCAGAGGCCACCTGTCCGGAGACATTGGCACCCACAGCGTGCATCAGCAGATGGTTCTGGTTGTTGGCGGCAATCCCCATTTTCTCCACAATACGGGCAGACATGGGGAACGCGGAGATGCCCGCAGCGCCCACCATGGGGTTGATCTTGGTCTTGCTGAAGATATTCAGGATCTTGGCGAAGACCACGCCCGCAATGGTATCGAACACAAAGGCGAACAGGCCCAGGGCCATGATCATAATGGTCTGCAGGTTGACAAACTGATCTGCACGCATAGAGAAGGCAATGGTGATGCCCAGCAGCAGGGTGATCAAATTGGCCAGGTCGTTCTGAGCTGTCTCAGACAGGCGGTTGAGCACGCCGCACTCGCGGATCAGGTTGCCGAACATGAGGAAGCCCACCAGGGAAACAGAAGCGGGTGCTACCAGGCCAGCCACGAAGGTGACCATGATGGGGAACAGGATGCGGGTGGTCTTGGTGACCTGGTTGGGGCGGTACTCCATCTTGATGGCGCGCTCCTTCTTGGTGGTCACCAGCTTGATGGCCGCGGGCTGGATGATGGGCACCAAGGCCATGTAGGAATAAGCTGCCACCGCGATGGGGCCGATAAAGTTGGAGCCCAGCACTTGGCTTACCAGAATGGAGGTGGGGCCGTCGGCGGCACCAATAATGCCGATAGAGGCGGCGTCCTTCAGGTCAAAGCCCAGCAGGGCGGCCAGCACCACTGTCATGAAAATGCCGAACTGAGCCGCCGCGCCGAAGAGAAACATCTTCGGGTTAGAGAGCAGGGGCCCAAAGTCAATCATGGCGCCAATGCCGATGAACAGCAGCAGGGGGAATGCCTCTGAGGTGGAGATGCCCACCTCGAACAGCCACTGGATGATGCCATGGGTCTCTCCAGCGCCCTCCATCACCTGGTTGAGCACACCGGAGCTGGGCAGGTTCACCAAGATGGCGCCAAAGCCCATGGGCAGCAGCAGCGTGGGCTCATACTCCTTTTTGATGGCCAGCCAGATGAGCACTGCGCCCACCACATACATGACCGCCTGCTGCCAAGTGATGGATAGCAGGCCTTCCCACAAGAATTCCATTGTTTTCTTCATCCTTCCTTCTGTGTTAAAACAAATCTCTCCCGTTTATGGGGGATATAAAAAGAGACCCATGCCGCAAAGCACAGGTCTTGTCGTTTCAAGCTAAACCAGGGTGCGGGAACACCCAAGATGTTGACTTAGCTGCATGGGGCACCATGCCGACTACTCCCCCATATCGCTTGATAGTGTACCATGATTTCCGGGAGCTTGTCAAGAGCGGGAAATGGGCTTTCCTCCCAGGGAAAGCAGAGCCTTGTAACCGGATGTTTAGGGAACTTTCCGGGAATCTTCAAAAAACCTTCACATTTCCTTGCTATCCTATAACTGTGGTCAAGAAAAGGCCACAGGACAAAATCTTTTTCATTACATCCTCATTTTAACTCCTTACTTCCTCTTCAGGGGCCGCCTCCTCCCATGGGCGGCCCCTAACCCTTTTTTCACGCCTTTTTGCGGGCGGACGAGGGGGTCAGAACAGGCCTTCAAAGCTCTCCGGGACAGCGAAGTCCGCCAGGATTTCCGGCTTATGCCGCATGCTGTCCGCCTCTGTGATCTCCCGGATGACCCGGCAGGGATTTCCCGCGGCAAAGGTACGGGGCGGGATATCCCGGGTGACCACAGCCCCCGCGCCGATGACGCAGCCGTCCCCAATGGTGACACCGGGGCACACCACCACGTTGGCTCCCAGCCACACATTGTCTCCAATGTGGACAGGTTTGGCCCAGCACAGGCGCTTGGGCTTCCCATCGGGGCCCAAAAGGGCATTGCGCTCCTCTGGAACCATGGGATGCACGGGGGTGACAATGGTGACGTTGGGGCCGAAATTGCAGTTATCCCCAATGGTCACCTCCCCATCATCCTGGATGGTGAGATTGAAATTTCCAAAAAAGTTTTTGCCGATTTTGGTGTGCTTCCCGTAGTGAAAAGCGATAGGCCCCTGAATCCGCACGCCCTCTCCCATTTCGCCCAGGATTTCCTGAAGGATTGCGGCCCGTTTCTCAAACTCATCCTCATGGGTTTGGTTGTAATCCACGTCTAAATTATGGGTCTTACGCTTAATCGCCACCAGCTCTGGGTCCCCAGGGCAGAACACAATGCCTTTGTATATCCTCTCTTCTTCTTTGACCATTGCAGCGGCCGCCTTTCCACAAAATTTGAACTGCAAGCTCAGTATAGCACTCCCCCTCCGCTGGTACAAGGGGGCAAATGGCGCATTGCGCTTTTTCCTTTTCCATATTATAATGAAAGCAAAGATCCGGCAGGGCCTTGTTCTGCCGGAAGGGGGAACCGATTTTGAAGGAACTGGAAAACGACCGGCGCACCCGGCTGACAAAGGCGCTCATCCGGCAGGCCTTTACCAGCCTGCTGGAGGAAAAACCCATTCAACGCATTGCCGTAACCGAGCTTTGCCAAAGGGCGGGCATCAACCGCAGCACGTTTTACGCCCACTATGACGATATCTATGACCTGCTGCAGCAGATTGAGGAGGACATGCTCCGGGATTTCCAGCAGGCCCTGGCCCCCTTGCTGGAGGCGGACCTGGAGATGCTTTCCCCCTTGCAGATTACCACGGGCATCTACCGCTGCCTGAAGGACAATGCCGACCTGTGCACCGTCACCCTGGGGGAGCACGGGGACAAGGATTTCGCCCTGCGGCTTGTGAGCATTGGCCGGGAGAGCTATCTGCGGGCCTACTCCCGGCAGTTTCCGGCGGCCACACGCCGCCAGCTGGAGTATTTCTACGCCTTTGCCAGCGGGGGCCATATGGGGCTGCTACGCCAGTGGGTAGAGGAGGGGATGGCCGCCTCTCCGGAGGAGATGGCCCTGGCGGCTGAAAACATCATGCGCTATGGCATGGAGTTTTTGCAGGCCGCCCAGAGCTGACTGACCCGGGCACGCAGGAAAAGGAAAAAGCCCCGCCGCCAAAAAGCGCCCGGGGAAGCTTTCACAAAAAAGTCTCTTCCTGTTTTGCTTTTTCCAGGGGAGTGTGCTATAATGAAGATACCATTCAGGATGTAATTCTATGGAAAGGATAGGCGGTATTGCTATGGCATTGAAAGTTGGCATTCAGCTGTATTCCGTGCGCACGGAAATGGAAAAGGACCCCTTTGAGGCCATCCGCAAAGTGGCGGAGATTGGCTACAAAAATCTGGAGGTGGCAAACTCTCGGGCGGACGAGGACCCCGGCGTAGGCTTCGATGTGCCCGCAGACAAGCTTTTGGAGATTCTGGGCGGCTTTGGAGCCCGTGTGGTCAGCAGCCACCTGCGTCCCATCGACGAGAAAACCCTGCCGGGCATCATTGCGTACCACGGCAAGATCGGCAACAAATATATTGGACAGTCTGCGGACTTCTTCCCGGATTATGACACCCTGATGAAGCGGTGCGAATATTACAACCGCATGGGCAAGGCACTGGCCCCCCACGGGATGAAGTTCCTCTATCACAACCATTATCACGAGTTCCAGAAGCTTCAGGATAAATACGTCCTGTACCACATCATGGAAAACACGGACCCCCAGTATGTGGACTTTGAGCTGGACACATTCTGGGCCATGCGCGGCGGGGCGGACCCAGTGGAGGTCATCCGCCATCTGGGCAGCCGGATGAAGCTGGTGCACCAGAAGGACTTCTCCAAGACCACGGACTCCCCCATCAACATTTTCTCTGTCAAAGATCCCACAGTGCCCATCGGCCGGGAGAACTTTGGCGGCGTGCACAAGCCGGAGGATTTCTGCGAGGTGGGCACGGGCATCATGCCCATTCAAGATATTTTGGACGCGGCCAACGGAGTGGGCGCGGAGTACGTCATTTTGGAGCAGGACTTCACCCAGCTGCCCCCCATGGAGAGCATTCAGGTGAGCATGGACAGCTTCCGCAAATACAACGGCATTGAGTGGAACTAACGGATTACAACATTCCCTCCTTTTTGCAGGCCGCCGGGCGGGGCAAGCGTTCCTGTCCGGCGGTTTTTCTGTTTCAAAGCGGGGATAGGAAAGCCGGCAGCGGCATAGACTGAAGTTGAATTGTGAGAAAGGATGGTGCCATATGGCGTTTCGGGAAATTTCGGTGGAGGAGCTAAAGGACAATCCCTTCACCCTGATTAACAAGGACTGGATGCTTATTACCGCTGGAAACAGGGAGAAGCACAACACCATGACCGCCAGCTGGGGCGGCGTGGGGGAACTGTGGGGCAGATATGTCTCTACCATCTACATCCGGCCCCAGCGCTACACCCTGGAGTTTGTGGAGCGGGAGGACTATTATTCCCTCTGCTTCTTCGGGCCGGAGTACCGGCAGGCCCTAAACCTGTGCGGCAGCAAATCCGGCCGGGAGGTAGACAAGGACGCCGCCACCGGCCTGACGCCTTGCTTTGATGAGGCGGCCCCCTACTACGAGCAGGCCCGGCTTGTCTTTCTTTGCCGCAAGCTGTACCGCCAGGATTTGGAGGAAGGCTGCTTCCTGGACAAGGGCCTTTTGGAAAAGTGGTACGACAACGACCTGCACCGCATGTTTATTGGGGAAATTGTGAAGGTGCTGGAGAAGGAGTAAGCCCTTATTCCGCCAGCCAAAGGCACGCAAAAAGGACATCCGGGCAAAACCGGGATGTCCTTTTTTGATGCTGGATTGTGCCTCTTTCGGATAGAAAGGCGCTTACACGCCAAAGTCCTCTGGCAGCAGCAGTTCCAAATCCCGCTGCTCTTCCGGGGCGCGGACGTTCCGCCGGGAACAGGCGATGACCGCCTCCTCCACCTTGTTGCGGGCCATGCGGCCGTTGCCGTTGGTGCGGGAGTCCCCGCTGCGCTGCTGCTCTTCGTAATAGGCAGTCAGCGGCGCCTCGCAGGAGGGCGCCAGACGGTAGCCCTTCCCCCGCACGATGCTCTTGGTGATCTCCCACAGCTCCTGGGCGGTGTAGTCCGGGAACTCGATGATATTGGGGAAACGGGACTTCAGCCCGGAGTTGGCTTGAAGGAACTCCTCCATTTCCCGGGAGTAGCCCGCCAGGATGACAATGAGGTCGCTGCGGTGGTCCTCCATGCCTTTGACTAGAGTGTCGATGGCCTCCAGGCCAAAGCTGTCATCCTTGCCCCGGTAGAGGGAGTAAGCCTCGTCGATAAACAGGACCCCTCCCAAGGCGGACTGGATCGCCTTCTGGGTCAGGGGGGCGGTATGGCCCACATACTGGCCCACCAGGTCCGCGCGGGTGACCTCCACCAGCTGGCCGCCCTGCAGCACGCCGATGGCCTTTAAGTATCGGGAGACAATGCGGGCCACGGTGGTTTTCCCCGTGCCCGGATTGCCTGTAAAAATCATGTGCATAGAGGGGGAATCCGCCTTCAGGCCCCGCTCCCGCCGGAGCTGCTGGATCTTGAAGTTGTCCTCCAGAGAGAGGATGTAATCCTTTACCGGCTGCAAACCCACGATTTGGGAGAGCTCCTCCTTGACGGCAGCCACTGCGGCCTCTCGGGCTCCGGAGGCGTCCTTCTCCCCCACCTGCACGGTGAGCCCCGCCTGGGTGTACTCCGCCCGAAGGGCATCCCCTTCCGCGAAAAGCCGTCCCTCCACCGGCCCCAGTGCCTTGTGGAGCTTCTCCTCGCTGAGGGCACGGTAGAGCCGGTCCGCCCCCTCCTTCAGGGCATAGGCCCCCTGGTCCGGGGTGAAGCGGTCCGCCAGGGCCCCCACCTCCGCCTCTCCGAAGGAGAGCTTCATTTGCAGCTGCTTTTGGCAGCGCTCCTGCAAGCTGGTCAGTTCACGCCGGGCGATCTCCTCTAAGGACTCCCGGGTAAAGGGTTTTGTCTGGCATTGGTCGTCCAGGGCCGCCAGGAAAGGCGCCCCAAAGGCGTCCGCCAGCTTGGAGGCGGGCTGGTCCGTCAACAGGAACAGGTACTTCCCCGCCGCGGACAGGGTGGACACCGCCCCCGGCACCAGGGCCGTACCGATCTCCACCAGCATGCCCTTTTGCTCGGCGTAACGGCTGGGCAGAGGGATGGAACCCTGCCGGAACAGATCCCCCACCATGGAGAGCACCGAGGTATGGCAGCGCTCCCAATGCTCCAGCAGCAACGCGGAGGCCCCGCTTTTCACGGCAGCGTAAAAATCCTGGATAAACAGCTTTTCCGAGCCGGGGGCGGCGTAGCGGGACAGGTCCAGCAGCGCTGTCTTGGGGCTTTTCAACACCCCCTGCCGCCCCAGCGACGCGGTGACGCACCGCAAGGCGCTGTGCCGCCCTGTGCCGTGGGGCCCCAGCACCGCCGCCCGGCACAGGGGCGCCCCCTCCTGGCTGCCTGCCACAAAGGGGCGTTTATAGGCGATGAGCAGGCTGTCCAAAAACTCCTCCTGGCCCAGCACCAGGGCGCCGGCCTCCTGGCGGGCCACCTGAAAGGCCATATCCATGTCCACCGGCGCGCCGCTGTTCCGGACCACGGCTTGGGTGTCGATACCGTCGGCCTGGAGATGGCGCTCCAAATCCGCCATATCCGCCTTGGCCTCCCGGGTCAGCCGTTCCAGGCTTTCCTGCAGGGAACCGGCCAAGCTGTCTCCCACGCTCTCCACCGCGTCCAAAGCCTGCTGCGCCTGCTGGGCATTGACAGCCGCCTGAGACAACGGCCCAGCCCCCTCAGCGGGCTTGGGGGCTGGCCGCGGATCTTTCTTCTCCTTTTGGGAATCCTGAGGCAGAGAGCTTTTAAAATGCAGCCTGCCGCCCCGGAACATAGACTCCAAAATGGAATCAATATCGTTTTTCATAGGGACACGATCCTTTCCAAATTACACGCCCTCTTCCCCAGCCGCTTCAGCGTTCCGGCTGTTGTGGGGCTGCAGATCCTCTAAAATAGCCCGCAGGTCCTCGGCGCCAATCTGCCCGGGGGCTGAGGCGCTCTGCCCGGCCCCAAAGGTCAGACAGCAGCCGAACACCCCGCCGCAGGCGCGGGTCACCTTGCCCAGCTCCCCCATGGACATGGTGATAACCGGGCCGATTTCCCGGCTGGCCTGCCGGGTGGCGGAAAGCAGTGCCAGCACATCCTCTGGTGTATGGGGCATCACTGCATACTTCGGCAGGTCGGCCCCCAGGGCCTTCATCTTCCTCAACGCGGCGGCGATCTCCTCTGAAGGCGGAGTTTTCGCAAAATCATGCTTGGAAATAACCACCCCGATCCCCTGGCGCTTGGCCAGGGACACCAGCCGGGGGATCCTCTCCTCCCCACAGGCCAGCTCGATATCCACAAGCCCAAACCCGCCCTTCTCAAGCAGGGCGGTGAGCCGCTGTTCATACTCCTCCGGGGAAAGGCGGGCCTGTCCCCCCTCCCCTTGGGTCCGCAGGGTACACAGCAGGGGCCTGCCGCCCAGTTCTCGCACCACCGTAGGAAGGGTGGGGAGGGGGTCCCCAAAGAAGCAGTCCAGCCGCCACTCATAGAGGTCGGCAGGCAGGGCCGAGACAGCCTGCATCTCGCTGAGCAGGGCTGGAACACCTTGGCCGGTCAGCGGCACGCACACCTTGGGAAGGCCCTCTCCAAAACGAAGTCCCTGTATTTCCACATTTTTCCACTGCTCCACTCTTGGGAACCCTCCCTTTTTCACAATATTTTATAGATAATAAAAGTATACCGGCGCAGCAGGCAATTGTCAATTTACGGGATTTTAAAATTTTATTTTGTGCCTCCCGTTGCGAACTGAACACCAGATATTGTATAATAAAATAAGTTCTCTCCCCTTATTTTAGAGGATTCCCCGAACGGTTCAAAAAAAGCCCCCAGGGCTTTAGGAGGAAACAGCATGCTGAAAAGCCAACAGACCCGCAGCGTGGCCCCGGAAATGGACCCGCTGCGCATGGGAATGGGGTGGACTCCAGAAGATTTGGAGCGCCCCCAGGTACTGATTGAGAGCACCTATGGTCAAAGCCATCCCGGCAGCGCCCATCTGTTACAGTTTGCCCAAGAAGCGGCAAAGGCGGCCGACGCGGCAGGGGCGAAATCCGCGCTGTACTTTGCCACGGACATGTGCGACGGCATGAGCCAGGGCCACGACGGCGGCAATTACTCCTTGGTAAGCCGGGACACCATCGCCAACCTGATCGAAATTCACGCAAACGCCACCACCTTTGACGCGGGCGTGTTCATTTCCAGCTGTGACAAATCCGTGCCAGCCCAGCTGATGGCCATTGGGCGGGTAAACATCCCCTCTATCGTGGTCACTGGCGGGGTGATGGAGGCGGGGCCCGACCTATTGACCCTGGAACAGATCGGCAAATACAGCGCCATGTTCCAGCGGGGAGAGATCACAGAGGAACAGTTTACCTTTTACAAACATCACGCCTGCCCTTCCTGCGGGGCCTGCTCCTTTATGGGGACCGCCTCCACCATGCAGATCATGGCGGAGGCCCTGGGGCTGATGCTGCCCGGCAGCGCCCTGATGCCCGCCACCTGTGAAGACCTGGTGGAGGTGGCCCGCAAGGCGGGGGCCCGGGCCGCCCAAATGGCGGTGGAGGGCCTCACCGCCCGGGATATTGTCACGGAGAAGAGCTTTGAAAACGCCGTGATGGTCCATGCGGCCATTTCTGGCTCCACCAACACCTTGCTCCACCTGCCCGCCATTGCCCGGGAGTTTGGCGTGGAGCTGGACGCGGATTCCTTTGACCGGATGCACCGGGGCGCCCACTACCTGCTGGATATCCGCCCGGCCGGGCGCTGGCCCGCGGAATACTTCTATTACGCCGGGGGCGTGCCCCGCATCATGGAGGAGATCAAGTCCATGCTGCACCTGGACGTGATGACCGTCACTGGCAAGACCCTGGGCGAGAACCTGGAGGACTGCAAGAAAAATGGCTTCTACGACCGCTGCGACGCGCTGCTGCAAAAGACCGGCCTGCGGCGCACCGATATCATCCGCACCTTTGAGGAACCCATCGGCACAAACGGCACCATCGCCGTGCTGAAGGGCAACCTGGCCCCCCAGGGCAGCGTGGTCAAGCACAGCGCCGTGCCCAAGGAGATGCACCAAGCCGTTCTGAAGGCCCGTCCCTTTGACTGCGAGGAGGAGGCCATCGACGCCATCCTCCACCACCGCATCCAGCCGGGGGACGCGGTGCTCATCCGGTACGAGGGCCCCAAGGGCAGCGGCATGCCGGAGATGTTCTACACCACAGAGGCCATCTCCTCTGACCCAGAGCTCTCCGCCTCCATCGCCCTCATCACCGACGGGCGCTTCTCCGGGGCAAGCAAGGGACCGGCCATCGGCCATGTGTCTCCCGAGGCCGCGGAGGGCGGGCCCATCGCCCTGGTGGAAGAGGGCGACCTGATCCAGGTGGACATCCCCGGCCGGGTGCTGCGCATCTGCGGGCTGCACGGCCAGGAGGCCACCGAAGAGGAGATCACCGCAGAGCTGGCCCGCCGGAAAGAGCGCTGGCACCCCCGGCCGTCTAAGTACACCACCGGCGCCCTGGGTTTATTCACAAAAAACGCCGCCTCTCCCATGAAGGGCGGCTATATGGATTAACCACTGCAAGAAAGGAAGGAATCTCTATGGAAAACGTGGAACAGGTTTTGCGAAACACCGGTGTCATCCCAGTGATCCAGCTGGAGGATGAAATGAAGGCTGTGCCCCTGGGCCAGGCCTTGCTGGATGGGGGCATCCCTGCGGCGGAGGTCACCTTCCGCACCCCAGCGGCCGCCAAGTCCATCGAGAAGATCGCCGCCGCCCTGCCGGAGATGTTCGTCTGCGCGGGCACCGTGCTCAGTGTGGAACAGGCCAAGCTGGCCGTGGACTGCGGCGCTAAGGCGGTCATCTCCCCCGGCACCAACCGGGAAGTGGTGGAATGGTGCCTGAAGAACCAGGTGCCCGTGTACCCCGGCTGCGCCACCCCCACCGAGGTGGAGGCCGCCCTGGGCCTGGGCCTCACCACGGTGAAGCTCTTCCCCGCGGAAGTGGTGGGGGGCGTGAAGATGCTCAAGGCTCTGTACGGCCCCTACCGGGGTGTGAAGTTCATGCCTACCGGCGGCATCAGCCCCAGCAATGTGAAGGACTACCTCTCCCAGCCCAACGTCATCGCCTGCGGCGGCAGCTGGCTCTGCCCCGCCGGGGACATCAACGAGGGCAGCTGGGCGGCCATCACCCAGCGGGCCAAGGAGTGCATGGCTTTGGTGCAGGAAGTGCGGGCAGGCCAGTGACCAAAAAATACGCGCAAAAAAGGGAGCGGAAACCGCTCCCTTTTTCTATGCTCTCCCTGCTCACAGGACAAACGGGTCCAACGCCTGGACATCCAGGCTGTTCACAAAGTCCAGCGCCTCCTGATAGGAAGCGAAGCCCCCTTGGATGGGCTGGTAACTGTCCGGCGCAAACAGCTGGTCCATGTCTTGCGAGGCCACCTTCCACTGGCCGTCCTCCTGCTTCATTTGGACGGTGTAGGTGCACTGGCTGAACAGCACCTCCACTGTGTAGCGGGGCGCCCCCTCCAGGAGATAGGAATAGATGGTGCTGAGCCAGGTATCCGCCCGGAAACGCACCTGGACCTCTGTGCTGGAGAGGGACTTCCAACCCAGCAGCTTGGGGTTTGTAAAGCCGCGGTCCACGGAAAAGCCCCACTCCAGGGGCGCCTCCAGTCCCTCCTGGCAGTTTTGGGAAAAGCGCTCCTCCAGGCTGCCTGTAAAGTGGGGCTCCAGCTCAGGGGACGCGCTCCGGCGGACCTGCTCCGCCGCGTCCAAGATCTCCTTTGTGGAAAGGGCCTCTTCCCCCTCCAGCGCCTGGGAAAGCTCCTCTGCGGACACCACGCCGGCGCTCTGATAGGCCTCCTCAGCGGCGAGGGCCTGCTCCATCAGCGAGACCCCCTGGGCATAGTGAGAGCCCACTGCCGTGCCGCACACCAGCAGGCAGCACAGGATCACCGGCAGCAGAAAATGCACCTTCTTTTTCACCACAGCCTCCCCCTTTCAAGGAACTGTCAGCCTCTAAGCCCATCATAGCACTTGACATAATTCCTGTCAAGCAAGGCAAGAAAAAGCCCTCCCGAAGTGGGAGGGCTCTCTGTTTTGCTTTTGAGCGGCTTACTCTTCCGGCTTCTCCTCGGCCTCTTCCTCGTCGTCATCGAAGTCGAACTCCAGGGTCTCGCCGCAGCCGGGGCAGACGATGCTGCCCTCTTCCAGCATCTCGTCGTTGAGCTGGATGGTGTCGCCGCAGCTGGGGCAGGTCACTTCGAACTCGGCGTCGTCAAAGTCGTCGCCGTGGTGGTGATGATGACCGCAGCCACAGCCGCACTCATCCTCGTCCTCCAGCTCGTAGTAGTCCTCTTCCAGCTCGCCCAGGTCGTAGTCGATCTCATCCACCTGCTCGGCCAGCTCGTCCAGGCCCTCGTCCAGCTCTTCCACAGACAGGCACAGGTCGTCCAGCAGCTCTACGATGGCGTTGAGGACCTTGGTCTCCTTGGCGCTGGGGTCCAGCTCCAGGCCGTCCATCAGGCCGCGGATATAAGAAGCTCTCTCAGAATTGGTCATGGTCAGTTCCTCCCTTGTTCCGTCTGGGGCAGCGCCCCGCGGTGTATTTGGGCAAATGGGCGCTTAGGCGCGCTCCATGTACTCCCCGGTACGGGTGTCGATGCGGATCATCTCGCCCTCGTTGATGAACAGGGGCACGCGAATCTCCGCGCCGGTCTCCAGGGTAGCGGGCTTCAGGGTGTTGGTGGCGGTGTCGCCGCGGACGCCGGGCTCGGTCTTGGTGACCTCCAGCTCCACAAAGTTGGGGGGCTCCACGCCGAAGACGTTGTCCTTGTAGGAGAGCACCTTGCAGTCCATGTTCTCCTTGACGAACTTGAAGTTGTCAGAGAGGACGCTCTTGTTGATCGGGATCTGCTCGTAGGTCTCGTTGTCCATGAAATAGTACAGGTCGCCGTCGCTGTACAGGTACTGCATGTCCTTGCGCTCGATGTAAGCGGTGGGGTACTTGTCGTTGGGGTTAAAAGTCTTTTCTGTCACAGCGCCGGTGATCACGTTGCGGATCTTGGTGCGCACAAAGGCAGCGCCCTTACCGGGCTTGACGTGCTGGAACTCGATGATGGAATAGACGCCGCCGTCCATCTCAAAGGTCACGCCGTTTCTGAAATCGCCTGCGGTTACCATATTTTAACAACCTCCAATGTATTTCTCTTTCTATTGTACCGTATTTACAGCGGGATTGCAAGCCGTTTCCCGCCCTTTGCCGCAAAAAGCCTTACAGGCAGATGAGCTCCTTGGGAGACTTGGTCAGGCTGCGGCAGCCATCCTCTGTGATGAGGAGCATATCCTCGATGCGCACGCCGTATTTGGCCGGGATATAGATGCCGGGCTCATCGGTAACCACCATTCCAGGCGCGCACACCGTCTGATCCCCGCGGCCGAACCGGGGCCACTCGTGGATTTCAAAGCCCACCCCATGGCCCAAGCCGTGGCCGAAGGTGCCGGGGTAGTCCTTCTCGATGATATCCCGGGCAATCTTGTCCACATCACAGCAGACCATGCCGGGCTTCACCCCGTCGATGACTGCCAGGTGGGCCTTCAGCACCGTGTCGTACACGGCCTTCTGCTCCTGGCTGACCTGGCCCAAGGCCACCGTGCGGGTCATGTCAGAGTGATAGCCGTCCAACAGGGCACCGGTATCCATGGTGATGAAGTCGCCCTTCTGCACGGTGTTGTCAGAGGGGACCGCGTGGCACTGAGAACCGTTCTTGCCCGCGGCCACAATCAGGTCGAAGGCCACGTTTTCCGCGCCCTGCTTGCGCATGAAGAACTCAATCTCCAAAGCCAGGTCCCGCTCGGTGACGCCCTCTTTGATATAGGGCAGGATGTGCTGGAAGGCCGCGTCGGTGATCTCCTGAGAGGCCTCGATCTTCTTGACCTCTTCGGGGGATTTAATCATCCGCTGCTCCCGAATGGCGCTGTCCAGCGTTTCATCCAGAACAGCCTGGGCGCCAAACCGCTGGAAGGCGGCCTCAAAGCGGCGGGCCTGAGCCACAGAGAGCTGCTCGCACTCCATGTAAATCTCCTTGATGCCGTGCTTCTGGATCAGTTCCCCCAGCTTTTCCATCAGGGAATCAAAACCCAGCACCGTGCAGTACTTGGCCTGGTAATGGGCGGCCTCTTCATAGCGGAAGTCCATCAGCAGGTAGGCTTCCTCCGCTGTGACAAGCAGGGCCCCGTCTGTGGCGGGGAACTGGGTGAAATACCGGCGGTTCTTTTCAGAAAACACCAGGGCGGCTTTCTGGCTGTCGCCGTGGATGAGCCGCTCAGTCAGACGTTCCACAGGGTTTTTCATCGCAAAACATCCTTTCTTCTCTGGAATTTTTCCCGCAGGCCCCGTTCAAAATACCTGCGTACTCTAAAGGTGAAGCCTTCCTCCGGCTCGATGGGCGCCAGCAGCACAGATTTCATGCCGCACAGATTGGCCCCCACGATGTCCGTAAAGATCTGGTCCCCTACGATGACGCACTCACGGCACCTCACCCCCAGGCGCCGGGCCGCCCGAAGGTAACCCACCGGCAGGGGCTTGATGGCGAAGCTCAAGGTATCCAGGCCAAACATGGCGCCAAAGCGCTTCACTCGTTTTTTATAATTATTGGAAATAATGATCATCTGGAAACCGGCCGCCTCCATGGCCCGCACCCACTCCACCGCGCCCGGCATAGGAGTATGGGAGGTGTAGGTTGCCAGGGTGTTGTCCACATCCAGCAGCAGGGCCCGCACCCCCAGGCCCTTCAAAAATTCCGGGGTGATTTCTGTAACCCGATTTTTCAGGGCGGTTGGCCGAAAGATGCCCATTTCTTTCCTCCTTGCGGCTTGCTTTTCTCAAACAAAAAAGCGGGCGAACCGCCCGCTTTCAAGGTACCTCTGAGCAGCCTTATTTGTACTTGCGCTTGCGAGCTGCTTCTGACTTTTTCTTACGCTTGACAGAGGGCTTTTCATAAGCCTCTCTCTTCCGGACCTCCTGGATGACGCCTGCTCTGGCGCACTGCTTTTTAAAGCGGCGGAGCGCGCTATCCAAAGATTCGTTTTCCTTAAGCCGGATCTCAGCCATTTGTATATCCCTCCCATCCGCCACAAGGCAGGGGTTGTTTCGTCGTAGGCATTACCAGTACAACAGAAATAATTATACTTTCCTAAGGCTGGATTGTCAAGCCCTGTTTCTCTCATTTTTCCAAAGGCCCCTTCCCGCCCTAGACCAGGCGGGTGTAAAGGCCCTCCTCCCGGCGGAGGATACCCTCGCTAATCATGTCCCGGCGCAGGGTACAGTAGTCCTGGTGGAAGCGCAGCAGCACCTGGTTGAGCTCCCGCTCGGGATAGGGGCGGCCCAGCTCCAGCTCCTTGGCGATTTCCTCCAGGCAGATGCGCTCCTTCTTCCGCTGGGCGGGGATGGCCTTAAGGCGGCCGTACTCAAAAAAGCTGTCCAGCACCCGCTGGCGGTAGCGGGCCTCCCGCTCCTGCTGGCGCTGGGCGTCGGAGGACTTCTCCCCCAGGATGTCCAAAATGCGGCACTGGAACACCTCTTTATTGATAGAGTACATGGTGTAGTACTGCTCCCGGCGGGAGGAGACCGCCCCGGCGTCCATCAGCTTCTTTAAATGGAAAGACACCGTGGCCGGGGTGAGCTCCAGCCGCTGGGCCAGGCGCTCCACGTACATATCCTCCTCCAGCAGGGATTTGAGGATTTGCAGCCGGGAGCGGTCCGCCAAGCCTTTGAATAGTTTTAACGCCTGTTCCTCTGTCATAGGTTACGCCTCCTTTCCCAGTTGGTCCCAGGCCTGCTGCCAGGCCTCCAGCTTCCACTCCTCCACGGCGGCCCGGGCCATATCCCCGTGGGCTTGGGCCAAATCCCGGGCGGCCCGCCAATTCTCCGGCAAAGCTTCCAGCTTCCGGCGGTAGGCGGCCTCCAGCTCCTGAGGCGGCAGGTGGGCTTCCAAGGCCTGGTACACCGTGGCGCAAATCTGGAAGATATTCCCCTGGATTTTCGCCCGGCGGGCCTCATCCTCCCGGCAGTCCTGGGAGAGGGCCTCCCCCTCCTGGCGGCAGCGCTCCACCTGGCTTTCTAAATAGTTGAGCCAAATCTCCTTTTTCAACGTGTTCGCCTTCCTTCGCAAGATTTATTTTTGCATGTATCGAACTGGATCAAGCATACCAGCTCGGCAGGGGTTTGTCAAGATTTAATTTGATATTTATCAAAGTATTTTTCTTCCCCGCCGGATTGCTTTCCAGGCGTTGGCCTGGTCTGTTTGGCGCTGGGTACGGGAGGCCCGTTCCTCCCGGCAGTCCCAGGCGGGCGCCCGGGCGACAGCGCGGCCATGCCGCCAACGCTTCCATTTCTTTTTCAGAATCTCCCATTTCACGGTTGCACCTCCTTTCTGTAATTTTAATTCGATATTTATCGAAGCAATTTTAGCATAACAGAAAGGTGCGGCGGTGTCAAGATTTAATTTGATATTCATCGAAGCATTTGAAGGCAAGCATAAAAAAGAGCCGCCGCAACATGGGGCAGCCCGTTGGCTGATACGGGACGCGCGGCTTTTGGGGCGGCGCGTCCTTTTTGTTTCCGGCGGGGTTAAGCTTGCAGGCCTCGCAAAAACGCCGGCACTTGGGAGAGGCTCTCCAGCACGGGGACGCCGGCGGTTTCCAGGCGGGCGCGGCTTTGGTGACCCTGAGCCAGCAGCACGCAGGGGCAGCCGGCCTCTTGTGCCACCTCCCAGTCATGGAGGGTATCCCCTATAAAGAGGACCCGGCGGGCGTCCACAGCATGAGCGCTAAAGTATTGCAGCGCCAAGCCGGACTTGCTGCGGGCAAAGCTGTCCTCCAATCCCAGAAGGGCTTCAAAAAAGCCCCGCACGCCCGCATGGCCCACCTGCTCTTCCAGGGCCTTCTGCTTGGAGGCAGAGACGATGAGCTGCCGCAGCCCCTGCGCTTCCAACGCTTCCAGCACCTCTGCCGCACCGGCATGCAGCGGGCAGTCCAAAGCTCTCCGGTCATATTCCTCAATGTATTCCAGGGCCAGCTTCTCAAAGGGCTCTCGGCCAAAGTCGAAGCCTGCCGCCCGATAGTATTCCTGCACAGGAAAGGTGAATATCTCCCGGTAGCGCGCCTCCCCTCCCAAAGAGGGCAGCCCCCGCCGTTGGAGCATCCCGTCCATCACCGCCACGCACAGGGATACATCATCCAGCAGGGTGCCGTTCCAATCCCAACAAATATAGTCCAGCATGGCGCCCACCCCTTCCTGATTTATTCCCATCATAACACAGGGCTCCCGCCGCCGCAACCCCGCCTTCTCTCCAGAGCGCAGCAAAAAAAGGGGCAGATTCCTCTGCCCCTTCTCTGTTACTCTGCTATGAACTTCACGGGAATTACTCGCCGAAGTAGCGCTTCAGCAGGCCAGCGAAAGCCTTGCCATGGCGGGCCTCGTCGCGGGCCATCTCGTGAACGGTGTCGTGGATGGCATCCAGGTTCAGCTCCTTGGCCTTCTTGGCCAGGTCGGTCTTGCCCTGGGTAGCGCCGTTCTCAGCCTCTACACGCATCTGCAGGTTCTTCTTGGTGGAGTCGGTGACCACCTCGCCCAGCAGCTCGGCGAACTTGGCGGCGTGCTCGGCCTCTTCGTAAGCAGCCTTCTCCCAGTACAGGCCGATCTCGGGATAGCCCTCGCGATGGGCCACGCGGGCCATGGCCAGGTACATGCCCACCTCGGTGCACTCGCCCTGGAAGTTCTCCCGCAGGCCCTGCAGGATCTCTTCGGGAGCGCCCTTGGCAACGCCCACCACATGCTCGGAAGCCCAGGTCATATCACCGGCCTGCTCCACAAACTTCTCAGCGGGGGCACCGCAGACAGGGCACTTCTCAGGGGCAGCCTCGCCCTCGTACACATAGCCGCAAACAGTACATACGAACTTTTTCATGAGTAAATTCCTCCATTTTAATAAATTTTTCTACAGAGATCTATCCAATAGAACATTTCTTGTGGAACTGCTTGATTTACTTTGCGCCCCTGTACCCACGCCGGGCGCAAAACAAGGAATATAACTTTACACCCTTGCTTTTTTCGGGAAAAACCCGGATCCACAGGACGCAAATTTGCAAAGCTCGCGCCCTTTACATCACTGTTCTTTCCTTTCACACTGGGGGCACACTCCCTCGAACACCACCCTGGCGCTTTCCAGCCGGATGTGAAACCGGGCCGAGAGCTTTTCCAGCTCATCCCGGCGGAAAAACTCCTCGGGGATATCCAGTACAGCGCCGCAGCGCTTGCAGACCAGATGGGCATGGGGTTCTACGCGGGCATCGAAATGCTCCTGTCCATTGATAACCCCCACGCTGACCGCCTTTCCTGTTTCACAGAACTTTTTCAAATTCCGGTACACAGTGCCCAAGCTCAAATCGGGATAACGTGGCTTCAGCCTGGCATAAACCCAATCAGCGGTGGGATGTACGGTGGTTTCCTGCAGTGTATTCAGAATCGCCATCCGCTTTCTGCTGAAATTCTCACGTTTTTCCAAAATTCCGCTCTTCCCTTTCTATACGGTCTTCCAGGCTTCCTTACTGCCTGTGAACACAGTATAGCACAGGTTCCGCAATTTGTAAAGTAGGAATTGTTATTATTTTTGAATTTTTTCTTTTCGCCCGCAATCCTTAGGGCAGCGTAGCGGAAAGCGCCCGCATCAGCGCCTTCTGGCTCCGGTCCTCACTGACCGCCACCAGCTCATCCCCTGCCTGCAGAATTGTAGAGCCGTTGGGGATGGTGAGCACTCCCCGGCGGATCAGAGAGATGACCAGTGTGCCCCCTGGAAGGTCAATATCTTTTAAAGCCACTCCATCCAAAGCCGTATCCGTGGGCAAGGTCATGGAGCAGATCCCCGCCTTGCCCTGGTTCAGGGTGGCAATCAAATGCATATGGGCCAAATCGGCCTCCTGCTCAATCATCTTAGTGAGGATCTCCGTGCTGCAGGCGGTGTTCCGAATGCCCAGCACCCGGAATGTCTCAATATTCCGCGGGTCATTCACACGGGAGATCACCTTTTTGGCATGGAAGTGGTCCCGAGCTACTTGGCAGGCCACCAGGTTGTCCTGGTCGCTGCCTGTGACGGTCATAAACACATCCGCGTCCTGGGTGCCGGCGGCTTCCAGCACAGTCACATTGGTCCCGTCCCCCCGGTAAATCGCCGCGTCCAAATCGTCCGCCAGCCTCTCACACCGCTGGCGGTCCCGTTCTACAAGGCTGACTGTGTGCCGGCGCTCCAGCATGATACGGGCCAGATTATAGCCCACCTTGCCGCCGCCGATAATCACCATTTTCATTGCTCGCACTCCCCTTTCAATCAATCTTGCAGCTGACAACCAGGGAGTCCCCTGCCTCCAGCGGGATCTCTTCCCGCTGGCTCTTCAGCAGGAACGCGCCGTCATCCTTGATGACACCGAACAGGCCGTCTCCTGGCCGCAGCTCCACGCTGGCCGTGGTGTGGCCAAAATAGCGCCGTTCCACTGGAACCACTTCCAGCGAGACCGTTGTGCTGCCAAACGAGACCTGCCGGCTCTGCCACGGGCTGGTAAGGGCTGTGACCAGCTTGTCCCCCGCCATATTGGTGGGGCACACGGTCTGCAGGCCAAAGCGCTCGAAAATATTCTCCCGGTAAGGGTCGGAAATCCGCGCGATCACCTTGGGAATGCCAAAAAAGTTCTTGGCAATCTGCCCCACCGTAATATTTAAGTTGTCGTCCGGAGTAGCCACAGCCACCGCATCACAGCCTTCAATCCCCGCGGCCCGCAGGCTCTTGATATCCATGGGGAAGCCCACCGCAGTGACACCGCTGAAATCCGGGCTCAGCTGGGCGATGTTTTCCGCGCTGGCGTCAATCAGCACCACGTCATGCCCAAGCTCATCCAAGGATTCCGCGGTCTTGCGGCCCAGAAGCCCACCGCCTACGATCATAATGTTCATAGCTCTGCATTGTCCTTTCTTTACCTGTAAAGCCGGACTTTCCCGGCGAAAATATTTCCCGGAAACCTCCGGGCAGGAAAAGAGAACGGCGTTATTCGCCGTCCTCTGCATCCACTGAATTGGAAGACGTGGAAGACTCACTCTGGGAGGAGCTTTCTGATTGTGAGGAACTCTCTGACGATGCGGAGGAGGGCGCCGGCGTAGAGGTGGCGTCCCCTGCTGTTTCCCCGCTGCGAAGCCGGTTGTACTCCTCCACGGTGACCTCAATGACCTCGGCGTAATCGGAAGAGACATAAGCGGTCTCCCCTTCATACTGGATCTGATACCAGCCATTTTGAGGGTCCTCCACCAGCAAGGCCAAGCGCTCCCCATTCTCTGCCAGGCCCAGAATCTCACTGTCCGTTGAAGCCTCCGCACGGATATTCAAACCGGAATCCGCCGTGACCCGCAGGGCTTTGGCCGTCTCTGCCACCTCTGGCACAGAGACTGCCGAGGAGACCTGTGGGGAAGGGGCGGGCGCACTGGATGTCTCATCATCCTTTTTTCCGCCACAGCCGGCCAACGCCGCCGTCATCAGGCAGGCCGCCAACAGGATGCAAACCAACTTTTTCATACAAAATCCACTCCTTTTCCCAATAGATTTCTTGTAATCCTATTGTAGCATAATCCCGGGAAAAGTCCACTGGTTTTTTCTCTATTTTTCAAGATGCCCGCCCCCCGCCGCAGTCCCCCTTTTTTCCCCAAGCGCCCCCTTCTCTGGGGCGGATATAAAAAAATAAAAATGTTCGTAAATTCCCCCTTGACTTTTACGGACATCCAGGATATAATAATCAAGCGCTAAAAAATCCGCTGGTGTAGCTCAGTTGGTAGAGCAGCTGATTTGTAATCAGCAGGTCAGGGGTTCGAGTCCGTTCACCAGCTCCACTGGCAGACAAGCTAGCGCATCACATACCCGGCCGTTTGGTCTGGGGCTTATATGGGAGAGTTCCCGAGTGGCCAAAGGGGGCAGACTGTAAATCTGTTGTCGTCGACTTCAGTGGTTCGAATCCACTCTCTCCCACCACACCTGCGGTGAGCAATTCGCGCTCCGCAGGTTTTTTCTGTTTTGTAACACTGTGCCCGCATTTTGGGGCATCTAAAGTGTCCATTCCACCCAGAGTAGAAAGAAGTCGATTATTGAAAAATAATTGACTTCTTTCTCATTTTATTGTAAAATTTGTAAAATTTCAAATAATTAAGGAGGTTAATAGAATGGAACAGCTCATAGAAAAAGTAGTTATTGAAGGCGTCGAATTTCAAATTATCCAAAAGCCCACGACTTTGTATGCAGGTTATAAGGCAGAGGCCGATAATGAGGATGAAGAATCAAGCGTGGATACCTATCAACTTTTCCAGGCTGGTCATAAAAATATAAAAAATAGTTTGATACCAGATTCTATGCTTTGCCTTAGTATCAATTACAAGGAATGCAGGCACGGACAGAATGCGCGCCGCTCCCTTATGCATTGTCAGGAAACATCGGAAAGAAATCAACCCGAAGGGATTACGGTTCTTGAATCTCCCGCATGTTATATGATAAAAGTGAAATCAACAGAAGCGACATGGGAGCTGGTAAAGAAAATCACCGGGGAAGATAACCCTCAATGGCACATGGCCCCGCTTTTCGGTTTGTGTGAAAAACTGTTTTGCAATGAGGAAAGAGGATTCGCCTTGACGCCTGATTTCAGCGACACATATGAAATCGAATATTATAATGCGGATGGTAACAATTACGCTGGTATAAGCGTGGTTAAACTGTAATCCCAACGTATTCAGACGGCTGGAAAAACGGCAGGCGGTCTTCTTTTCTCACCCTCACAAAAATGCCGATCGCAATGCAGTCGGCATTTTTATTTATATTCCATAAAGGAAGGAGGAAGCGCGTATATGCTTGAGATCCATTCAGGAAATCAGGAGTCCTGTATGAACGCTGCCCCTGTTTTGTTTTATACATAGGCGGAGCGGCGTCTAAAGTGTCCACCTTTGCCACACCTGCGGTGAGCAATTCGCGCTCCGCAGGTTTTCTTTTTTTGTAACACTGTGCCCGCGTTTGGGGCGGCATCGAAAGTGTCCACCCCACCCAGAATGAGTCTGGACGCAATTCGCGTTCAGACTCTTTCTTTGTTTATCCGGCATGGCCCCCGCGCAGGGGGCGGCACCTAAAGGTATCCATCCTTTCCAGGATAGGGCAGGCATTTTTTGGATTTCATCAAACGCAACGCATTTCTAGGGGGAGAAGAACCCGTCCCCCCTATTCTATTTTCCGCAGGGAGCGAAACCAGCGCTGTCCTCCGGCAAAAAAACGCGCATACCCAAATTTTCACAGGCAGCCCGCTGCCGCCTTGACTTTCCCGGCCAACTATGATAGGATTTCTTATGTACACTGGTTTACGCCCTGCGGCATGGGCCAGAAGAACTTATGAAGGAGCTATGTGTCATGGAACGAATCAAGACTCTGGAAACCCGGGATATGTGCGAGAGCGCCAAGAACGGCGGCTGCGGCGAGTGCCAGACTTCCTGCCAGTCCGCTTGCAAGACAAGCTGCGGCGTGGCCAACCAGAAATGCGAGAACGCAGAGAAATAAAAAAAGGCGCCGCCTTCGGGCGGCCTTTTTTGTGTCAGGAGGACCTGAATGGTACACCAATATCAGTTAAACGGTTATAATATTGTGCTCGACAGCTGCTCCGGCAGCATTCATGTGGTGGACGAGGTGGCCTACGATATCATCGCCCTCTTCGAAACCCACACGCCGGAGGAGATTGTGGCCGCCATGCTGGAGAAGTACGGCGGCCGCTCTGATGTAACGAAGGAAGATGTGCGGGGCTGCATCCAGGACGTGCAGGCCCTAAAGGACGCCGGGAAGCTCTTCAGCCCGGACACCTTCGCCGGCATGGCGGGGACCTTTAAAGAGCGCTCTGGCGACGTGGTGAAGGCACTGTGCCTCCACGTGGCCCACACCTGCAACCTCAACTGCGGCTACTGCTTTGCCAGCCAGGGCAAGTACCACGGCGACCGGGCCCTGATGAGCTTTGAGGTGGGCAAGCAGGCCCTGGACTTCCTGATGGACCACTCCGGCACCCGCCGCAACCTGGAGGTGGACTTCTTCGGCGGGGAGCCGCTGATGAACTGGGACGTGGTCAAGCGCCTGGTGGAGTACGCCCGCAGCGTGGAAAAGGAGCGGGGCAAAAACTTCCGCTTCACCCTCACCACCAACGGCATGCTCATCGACGACGACGTGATTGACTTTGCCAACCGGGAGATGAGCAACGTGGTGCTCTCTTTGGACGGGCGCAAGGAAATCAACGACCGCACCCGGGTGGACTACGCGGGCAACGGAAGCTACGACCGCATTGTGCCCAAGTTCCAAAAGCTGGTGGCGGCCCGGGGCGGGAAGAACTACTACATGCGGGGTACTTTCACCCACGCCAACCCGGATTTCACCAAGGACCTGTTCCACATGGCGGACGACCTGGGCTTTACCGAGCTGAGCATGGAGCCGGTGGTGTGCGCCCCCGACGACCCCGCTGCCCTGACGCCGGAGGACATTGAGATTGTAAAGGAGCAGTATGAGATTCTGGCCAAGGACATGCTCCGCCGGGAGAAGGAGGGCCACCCCATCACCTTCTACCACTACATGCTGGATCTGACCGGCGGCCCCTGCGTGTACAAGCGCATCTCCGGCTGCGGCTCCGGCACGGAGTACATGGCCGTCACCCCCTGGGGCGACCTGTACCCCTGCCACCAGTTTGTGGGCGAGGAGGCCTACAAGCTGGGAGATGTGTGGAACGGCGTGACCAACACCGCCCTGCGGGAGGAGTTCCGCGCCTGCAACGCCTACGCCCGCCCCGACTGCGCCGGCTGCTGGGCCAAGCTGTACTGTTCCGGCGGCTGCGCGGCCAACGCCTACCACGCCACCGGCACCATTCGGGGCGTCTACGAGGCGGGCTGCGAGCTGTTCCGCAAGCGCATTGAGTGCGCCATTATGATGAAAGCCGCCCAGGAGGCCGGCCAATGAACACGCCGGTAGCGGACTTTGTCCAGCGCTACGCCAAGGCGGGCACGGCCCGGCTGCACATGCCCGGCCACAAGGGCCGCTGCTTTCTGGGCTGCGAGCCCTGGGACATCACGGAGATCCACGGGGCGGACGCCCTCTACGAGGCGGAGGGCATCCTGGCGGAGAGCGAACAAAATGCCGCCGCCCTGTTTGGCTCCCAGCGGACCTGCTACTCCACCGGGGGCTCCAGCCAGTGCATCCGGGCCATGCTGTACCTAGCGGTGGCGGCCAGCGGCTCCCACACCGTGGTGGCGGCGCGGAATGTCCACCGGGCCTTTGTCTCCGCCGCCGCTCTGCTGGATTTGGAAATCCGCTGGATTTGGCCGGAGGAAAGCCGCTCTTTGTGCGGGTGCCCCATCTCCCCCGCCCAGCTGGAAGAGGCGCTGGGAAGCCTGCCGGAGCCTCCGGCGGCGGTATACCTCACCAGCCCGGACTATTTGGGCGGTATGGCGGAAATACCCGCCTTAGCCCAGGTGTGCCACCAGCACGGCACCTTACTGCTGGTGGACAACGCCCATGGGGCCTATCTGCGGTTTTTGCAGCCCTCCCTCCACCCCCTGGATTTGGGCGCTGATTTGTGCTGCGACTCCGCCCACAAGACCCTGCCGGTGCTCACGGGAGGAGCGTATCTGCACCTCTCCCCTGCCGCCCCGGCGCGGCTGGCCGCCATGGCCAAATCCGCCCTGGGGCTGTTTGGCTCCACCAGCCCCTCTTACTTAACGCTGGCGTCCTTGGATTTGTGCAACCGGTACCTGGCGGAGGGGTATCCCCAGCGCCTGGCGGAAACTGTAGGCCGCCTGAAGGGGCTTCGGGAAAAGCTGGCCGCAGCGGGCTGGCAGGTGGAGTCCAGCGACCCCCTGCGGGTGACAGTGGCCGCCCCCAGCGAGGTGACCGGCCAGAAGCTGGCCCAGCGACTGCGGCGCCACGGCGTGGAGTGCGAGTACGCCGACCGGGACTTCCTGGTGCTGATGGCCACTCCGGAGAATACCCCGGAGGAATTGGCCCGGGCGGCCGCGGCCTTGGGCACATGTCCGGGCCAGCCAAAGCCTCTCCGGCTTCCGCTGGCCCGCGGGGAACAGGCTTGTTCCATCCGTCAGGCAGCCCTCTCCTTTCGTGAGACGGTGGCGGCGGCCGATTCCCTGGGCCGGATCTGCGGCCTGCCCACAGTGGGATGCCCACCCGCCATTCCCATTGCGGTCTCTGGAGAGCGGATCGCTCCAGAAGCCCTGGCACTGTTTGAATATTACGGAATTTCACAAGTGGAAGTGCTGGTGGAATAGCGGCACAGGCACGCGAACGCCCCCATGCTCCGCGGAATCTGTGCTTTTCCGATCCAAAATAAATCCGCTGCCAAGCGGGCCGAACCCCTCTGTGTTCGGCCCGCTTTTGTCATTGCCCCGGTCGCGCTTTAGTGGCCCTTCGCGGCGCAGAGCCCACAGGAAAAACGCCCCAAGCGCTTGGGGAAAGTCTGGGCATGGTTTCCCGCGCAGGGGCAGTGCGCTGCACTGGGATATCCAACCCTGCCCTCCTGCGGCTCCAATTGTGGAAGAGGGACTCCGCGCAAGCGGCCCGCTGCTGGAAAGCTATGTAAAATATTGGACTGAAGAATACACAAAATGCACGCTTGTTGCGGTAAAAGGAATGTGCTATACTTGGCACGATACGGGGGAGGACCTGGGCCGTCCCACGCCTCATCCCAACAAAACGATTGCATGAGCCAGGAGATGATATCCATGAAATTGGCACCGGAATGGCACGACCGGCTGCGGCACTGGACCGCCACCTTGGAGAAGGACTTCTACCGCCCCCTGGGGGAGATCTCCTTCGAAGGTTTCTGCACCTATGACCACATCACCCCGCAGGAAGCGCTGGAGCACAGCGGCTATGCCCCTGTTCCCGCGGGAACTGTGTGGGGGCACCAGTGGGAGTACATGTGGCTGAAGGGGGAGATCACCCTTCCCCCAGAGGCAGAAGGGCAAGTGATCGTGCTCAATTTAAACCCCGGCGGCGAGACCACCTTGTTTGTCAACGGGGCCTCCTTCGGCACCTACCGGGCCGGGTGGGTCTCTGTGCCCCATCACTTTATCGAGGACAACATCCTCACGGAGAACGGCAAGCCCGGCGAGACCTACCTGCTCCAGGCAGAGGCTTACGCGGGCCACTTCTACCCGGAAAGCACCGTGGCGGGCTGCTCCACCGGCCCCGTGATCCCCGGCACCTATACCGATCCTTTGGAGGGGAAACTGCGGGCCGCCATGGGTGAGAACACCTTTGGCATCTGGAACGAAGAAGCTTATCAGCTTTGGATGGACGTGGTCACCCTGACAGAGGTGATGTCCTGCCTGCCGGAGAGCAGCCTGCGGGCAGCCAAAATCGGCAGGGCGCTGGAAAAGTTCACCCTTACAGTGGACTTTGAGCAGTCCTTAGAGGGCCGCATTGCCAGCTACAAAAAGGGCCGCGAGGTTCTGAAAGAGGCCCTTTCCTGCGTCAACGGCAGCACAGCCCCCACTTTCTACGGCATCGGCAACGCCCATTTGGACGTGGCCTGGCTGTGGCCCTTGGAGGAGACCCAGCGGAAGGTCTCCCGCACCTTTGCGGCCCAGCTGCGGCTGATCGAAAAATACCCGGGTTACAAATTCCTGCAAAGCCAGCCCCAGACCTACGCCTATTGCCAGCAGTATTACCCCGAGCTGTTCGAGAGGATCAAGGCTGCCATCCAGCAGGGCGGCTGGATCGCCGAGGGCGGCATGTGGGTGGAACCGGACACCAACATGACCTCTGGCGAATCCTTGGTGCGCCAGCTGGTCCACGGCATGCGCTATTTCCGGGAGGAGCTGGGCGTCAACTGCGAGATCTTATGGCTGCCCGACACCTTTGGCTACACGGCGGCGCTGCCTCAGATCTTGAAGAACTGCGGCATCAAGTACCTGGTCACCCAGAAGATCTTCTGGAGCTACAACGGCGGCGAGCAGTTCCCCTATCATTACTTCACCTGGCGGGGCATGGATGGCAGCGAGATCGTTTCCTATCTGCCCACCAGCTACACCTACACCACCAACCCCAAGCAGCTCATCGACGTATGGGAAAACCGGGTGCAGAAGGACGGCCTGGACAAGTTCCTGCTGCCCTACGGCTACGGCGACGGGGGCGGCGGTCCCAGCCGGGATTACATTGAGTTCGCCCTGCGGGAAAAGAACCTGGAGGGCTGCCCCAAGGTGGAGATGGCCCATCCCAGCAAGATCTTTGAGGACCTGGAGGCCGAGGGCGGCCCCGAGAACACCTATGTGGGCGAGCTGTACTTCTCCTGCCACCGGGGCGTGTACACCAGCCAGGCCTCTGTGAAACGGGGCAACCGGAAGTCGGAGCTGGCCCTGCGGGAGGCGGAACTGTGGGGCGCTGTGGCCCAGCAGAGCGGCTTTGCCTTCCCCTATGAGGAGTGGGACGCCGATTGGAAAAAGGTGCTCCTCAATCAGTTCCATGACATCCTGCCCGGCTCCTGCATCGGGCCGGTGTACAAGAAGGCCAAGGAGCTCCACGACCAGGTCATCGCCTCGGGCGAGGGGATAGCCGCCTCCGCGGCGGGCTCCATCGCGGGCAGCGGCAACGAAGAGCTGGTGTTCAACTCCCTGTCCTGGGAACGGGATGCCGTGGTGAAAAAGGCCGATGGCAGCTATGCCCGGGTAAAGGTTCCGGCCTGCGGCTACGCCCCCGCTGCGGACAGCGGCCTGGCGCCGGAGGAAGCGGTCACTGTCTCCCTGGACGGGAACGGCGCTGTGCTGCAAAACAGCAAGGTCAAGGCCGTGTTTGACAACAACGGGGAGATGACCTCCTTTGTGCTGCTGGAAAGCGGCCGGGAGTTCGCCGCCGGGCCCATGAACCGCCTGCTTCTGTACAAGGATGTGCCCCGCGTATTCGACGCTTGGGATATCGACAGCAACTACGAGCAGCAGTTTGTGGAGAGCGGCCGCTGCACCGGCATTCGGGTGGCGGAGGAGAGCCCCTACCGCTGTGCCATTGAGATCCAGCGGGAGATCGGCAACTCCACCCTGACTCAGATCGTTTCCCTGGAGAGCGGCGCCATTCGGGTGGAGTTCGACACCACCGCCGGTTGGCACGAGCTGCACCGCCTGCTGAAGGTCAGCTTCCCGGTGGACGTCACCGCCACGGAGGCTGTCAACGAGATGCAGTTTGGGTATGTAAAACGGCCCACCCACCGCTCCCGCGCCTATGACAAGGACCGCTTCGAGGTCTGCAACCACCGCTACACCGCCCTCTGCGACGAGGGTCACGGCGCCGCGGTGCTCAACGACTGCAAGTATGGCGTGAGCATGCTGGAAAACGCCATCAACCTGACCCTGCTGCGGGCGGCGGCCTCTCCCGAGATGGCTGCCGACAACGGCACCCACCACTTCACATACGCCTTCACCGCCTGGGAGGGCAGCCTGCTGGAAAGCCCCGTGGTTCGGGAAGGCTATGAGCTGAATGTTTCTCCTGTAATCGTCACCGGCGCCCCCGGCCGGCGGAGCTTCTTCTCCCTGGAGGGCGGCGGGAATGTTGTCATCGACACGGTGAAGCCCGCCGAGGACCAGAGCGGCGATATCGTCCTCCGCCTGTACGAGAGCAAGCACGCCGACACCAGCTGCACCCTTCGCTGGGATCTGCCGGTGGAGTCCGCCTACCTGTGCAACATGCTGGAGGAAGCTGCCAGCGAAACGCCTCTTGCTGTGGAAGGCAGCGGCGTGTCCCTCCACTTCCGGCCCTTCGAGGTCAAGACCGTCCGGCTGCATCCGAAAAAATAAGGCATTGCAAATTTCATACTGTGGAAACGGGGAGGTCTTTCGGGGGCCTCCCCTTCTGCCAAGGCCCTCCCGCTTGCGGCTGGGGAAAAACGCGCTATACTACATTTTGGTTCAGCGAAAGCTCCTCCCAGCGCGAAATTCCGCGGTTTCCGGAGCGCGAAAGGGCATGGCTCGGGGCCCAACGGCCTTGAAAGCTGCCGGGCGGCCGGAAGAGGCGGAGAATGGATCGCTGTGCGATGCTTTCCAACACACAGGAATAAAAAGGCGCGGATACCGTGCAACGCAGCATGGAAAGGAAGCCTGCCGCCTGGATCAGCAGGCGCTCTCCCCATGGGGAGGGTGTGATGGCCCACGGGACACACCTTTTACCCGGACATAAAGGAGGGGTAAGATTATGCTTTGGATCTTATTCGCTTTTGGCTCCGCGTTCTTTGCGGGAATCACAGCGGTACTGGCGAAAATCGGCATTGAGCACATCAACTCCACTCTCGCCACCGCCGTCCGCACTGTGGTAGTTCTGGCCTTCTCCTGGCTGATGGTCTTCGTGGTGGGTTCTCAGAATACCATAGGGCAGATCACTGGAAAAACCCTGCTGTTTTTAATCCTGTCCGGCCTGTCCACCGGGGCCTCCTGGCTGTGCTACTTCAAAGCCTTGCAGCTGGGGGATGTAAACAAGGTGGCGCCCATTGACAAGTCCAGCACTGTGCTGACCATTCTGCTGGCCTTTCTCTTCCTGGGGGAGCCCATCTCCCTTCCCCAGATTTTGGGAGTGCTGGGAATTGGCATTGGAACCCTTTTGATGATTTCCAAAAAAGAAGTGGACCAGGAGAAGCCCCAAAGCAAAAGCTGGCTTCTGTTTGCCCTTCTCTCCGCGGTATTTGCCAGCCTGACCTCCATCTTTGGAAAGATGGGCGTGGAAAACGTGGAATCCAACCTGGGCACTGCCATCCGGACCATTGTGGTGCTGGCGATGGCCTGGGCCATGGTCTTCGTCACAGGGGAACAAAAGGATCTGGGGAAGATTGACCGGAAAAGCGCTTTCTTCCTGCTTCTGTCCGGCATCACCACAGGTCTATCCTGGCTTTGCTACTACCGAGCCCTCCAGGATGGGTTGGCCAGCGTAGTGGTCCCCATTGACAAGCTGAGCATCTTGGTGACCATCGTGTTCTCCGGCCTGGTGCTGAAAGAAAAGCTCAGCCGCAAGGCGGGGATGGGCTTGGTGCTCATTCTGGCCGGCACCGGAGCTATGCTGCTATAGAGGAACAAAAAAAGGATGTTCTCTAAAAAAGAGAGCATCCTTTTTTGCCGCCTTCTTTTCCTCTGCTCCCACAGGGGATTTCCTCCTGAGAGGCCGCCCTTCCGGCTGGCCGGCGGAAGGCGCGCTGTCTTTACACAGCCCTCTCACCGCGAGCTCCGCCCGTGAGGAGGCCCTTTCGCTTTGCACGCCGGACCCGGTTGATGTGCCGGGCAAAATCCCCCCCTGCAAGCAGCTCTGCCAGAACAAACTGTTCCAAAGCGGGGACTGTGCAGGAAAGGAACCCCACCTTTTCCTGAAAGTCTCTGTCCGAGATAAGTATTGGTGAATGAAAATATACACATACATAGGATAATTATCCCCTTTGACCTGAAAGGTATTTTAGACTAACAAATGTCGTAAATTTTCGTTCATGGAGTGAGACAAGTAGGGGCAAATATGCTATAATGCAGGTGTAATTGGAACATTTTGCTGTTTTTCCGTCTATATACAAAGACAAACTTGAATTTGGCGAGGTGAGTATACAACATGAAGATTCATAATGCACAGTATAAAATTGATGATAGCAGTATTTTGAACTACTATGAGGTTGGAACCGAAAAAAACAAATTATTACTGCTTCATGCCCAGGGAACAAACTCTTGTAGCTTCTATAGTGTTGTTACAAAACTCGCAAAGCACTATCATGTGTACCTGGTAGATTATTACGGACACGGAAAGAGTTCCCACAATCCAGAAAAATACAATCTGGTCAGTATCGGCAACGACATTATGGACTTTATTGAAAATGTGATTTTTGATTCTGTTGCCGTGTTGGGTCATTCATCGGGTGGGCTGATTGCAGCATACATTGCAGCACACTCTCCCAGATGCTCCAAACTAATATTGGAAGACCCTCCGTTCTTCTCAAGCTGGGGCGAAAGAAGATATAATACATACAATTACAAAGATTTATCCTCTGTCTGCCATAATTTCCTTTTACAGGATGTGGAAAAGGATTTCGTCTATTACTATTTCAAGAATCAGTATTGCTGGAATTTCTTTCCCGATGAATCCAGAGAAACTGTCAGAGAAAAACTGAGTGGTTTTGCATTGAAATACCGAACCAAACATCCCGACAAAAATCTGAAAGTTCTGTTTTGGCCTAAAAAGTTTTTAGAAGGCTTTAATGGCCTGCAATATTATGACCCTCATTTTGGAGAAGCCTTTTATAACGATTCGTTCAATGACACTGTTGATTACAATGACCTTCTTTCTAAAATCAAATGCAAAACTCTGTTTATGAAAGCAAAGACAACGATTGGTGAAAATGGTTTGTTGCAAGGCGCATTGTCTGATGAAGATTTGCAGAGAGTCAATGCCTTGATTGAAAATATGAAAATCCAGCAATTTGATTGTGGGCACGGTATTCATACAGAAAAGGCAAACCAGTTTGTGGAAGCAATAATTTCAATTTGACCAATTCCGATTTGTTGAACTGAATAGCATATATCCCATAGGAGCAAGGTTGAAATATACCTTGCTCCTTTTCGTTGGGAATTCATAAAAAATGAATAAAAAGGTCAGTTATACACACCAATACTTATCTAATACAGAGATTCCTGAAAAAGGGGGACCAACTCTCTGGGGAGGACCATATACCCCATCCGCAAGGAAGGGGAGATGGTTTTGGAGAAGGTGTTCAAATAGATCACTCGGCCGCCTTTGGAAAGGGAAAACATGGTCTCCTCCGGTTTGCTGGAAACGGAAAATTCCGATTCAAAGTCATCCTCCACCAGGACGCGCCCGCCCCCCGCCGCCCAGCGCAGGTATTCATGCCGCTTTGAGGCGGTGGCGGTGACCCCTGTGGGATAACTGCGGTAAGGAGATATGTGCAGCACACTGGCCTTTGTCTCCGCCAGGGCCCGGGAATCAATCCCATCCGGACCCAGGGGCAGCAGTTCACAGGCCGCCCCTGCCCAGCGATACACCTGCTCGATCTTTTCATAAGAGGGGGACTCCAACGCGAACAGACGGTTTCTCCCCAGCATTCCCACGATCAGGCTGTACAGGTACTCTGCCCCTGAACCAATGACCACCTGGTCCAGTTCCGCCTCAATGCCCCGGTTGCAGGCCAGGTAGCGCCGCAGGGCCTCTCGAAGCTCTAAGCACCCCGCATTGGGGGATTTTTCCAAAATGCGTTCTCCGTACGTGCTGAGCACCCGACGGGTGGTTTTTGCCAGCACAGAAAAGGGAAAGGGCGGCAGCCCGGACGGATCGCTGGGGACCGCCGCAGGTCGGATGGGAAGGGCTGCGGGGGCCGCAAACCCGTCATCCGGGCGGAAGGTTACATAAAATCCGCTGCGCTCCCGAGATTCAATATAGCCCTCCTCCGCCAAAAGGGCGTAGGCGTGCTCCACGGTAACCGTGCTCACGCCGCTGTTGGCCGCCATATTCCGTTTGGAGGGCAGCTTCTCCCCATAGCGGTAGGCCTGGTTGACAATCTCCTCCCGCAGCCGGCTGTACAGCCGCAGATAGGCGGGGCTCAAGGCGGAAAACTCTGTGGAATGGTTCATCTGGTAATATAAAATTCTCCTTCTTTGATTATTTTGATAGATCCAGTTCTATTGTATACTGGTTCCACGCAAAATACAAGGAGGAATGCAACTATGGCGGAAAACCGGTACGAGTTGAATAAAAACCTGGCCCAAATGCTAAAAGGCGGGGTGATTATGGATGTCACCACCCCCGAACAGGCAAAAATCGCGGAAGCCGCAGGCGCCTGCGCCGTGATGGCTTTAGAGCGCATCCCTGCGGATATCCGGGCGGCGGGGGGCGTCTCCCGCATGAGCGACCCCAAAATGATCCGGGGGATTCAAGAAGCGGTGTCCATCCCTGTAATGGCCAAATGCCGCATTGGCCATTTCGCTGAGGCCCAGATCCTCCAGGCCATTGCCATCGACTTTATTGACGAATCGGAGGTTCTCTCCCCTGCGGATGACACCTACCACATTGATAAACGGCAGTTCCAGGTGCCCTTTGTGTGCGGCGCGCGAGACTTGGGGGAAGCCCTTCGGAGGATCAATGAAGGGGCCGCCATGATCCGAACCAAGGGAGAGCCCGGCACCGGAGACATTGTGCAGGCCGTCCGCCATATGCGGTTGATGCAAGCAGAGATCCGGCGCATTACCTCTTTGGCGGAAGAGG
Source organism: Acutalibacter sp. LFL-21 (assembly GCF_025630755.1). Lineage (NCBI taxonomy): Bacteria > Bacillati > Bacillota > Clostridia > Eubacteriales > Acutalibacteraceae > Acutalibacter > Acutalibacter sp. LFL-21. Next base: position 88,841 of record NZ_JAOTNT010000006.1, read on the forward strand.
AACTGTTCGAGGCGGCCAAGCAGCTGCAGGTTCCCTATGATTTGGTTGCCTATGTCCACCAGCACGGCAAACTTCCCGTGGTCAACTTTGCCGCGGGAGGGGTGGCCACGCCGGCCGATGCCGCCTTGATGATGCAGCTGGGCGCGGAAGGCGTGTTCGTGGGCTCGGGCATTTTCAAATCTGGAAACCCGGAAAAACGGGCCGCCGCCATTGTGCAGGCAGTCACCAATTTTCAGGACGCCAAGCTGCTGGCAGAGCTCTCTGAGGACCTGGGCGAAGCGATGGTGGGGATCAACGAGCAGGAGATCCAGCTGCTGATGGCCGAGAGGGGGAAATAAGCCGTGCGCATTGCTGTACTGGCCCTGCAAGGAGCTTTTCTGGAACATGAGGCAATGCTGAGCCGGCTGGGGATCTCCTGGATAGAAATTCGGAAACAGGAAGACCTCCACCGGACCTTCGACGGCCTGATCCTTCCTGGCGGAGAGAGCACCGTGCAGGGAAGGCTGTTGAAGGAGCTGGGGCTTTTTCAGCCCCTGCAGTCCGCTATCCAGGCGGGCCTTCCTGTGTTTGGCACCTGCGCGGGGCTTCTGCTGCTGGCAAAGCACCTGCAGAATGACGCCCGCACGCACCTTGCCACCATGGACCTTACGGCGGTGCGCAACGCCTACGGCCGCCAGCTGGGCAGCTTTTCCACACGGGGGGAATTTGCAGGCCTGGGAAAAATTCCCATGACCTTTATCCGGGCCCCCTACATTGCCAAAGCCGCTTCTGGGGTAGAGCCCCTGGCCGTGGTGGATGGGCGCCTGGTGGCTGCCCGCCAGGGCAACCAGCTGGCAACCGCCTTTCACCCAGAGCTGACGGGGGACACTTCGGTGCACCAGATGTTTGCGCAGATGGTTTCCCAAGGGCATATCCAGTAGAGTCCTGTTAAAAAAAGCCTGCGGATGCAAGATCCGCAGGCTTTTTCTCTTTCCAGCTCAGGCCTTTACAAAGCCCTTCTTTCCCATTTTGGGGTTTAAGCGGATGCGCACCACTTCCCCCTTTCGGGCGTAGGTCTCATAGTTGGTCTCATCGCCGTTGCGGCGGAAGTCCACCACCCACTGATTCTGCTCATCGAAATGCCCCTCCTCCACCGTGAGGAAGTTCAACTGGTTGGACTGGCGGCAGGCCAGCCAGAACCTGGGCATCTCCTCTTCCGGGTCCGGCCGCGCTACAAAGTCCAGGGCCACGTTGTCGCCGGTGAGATAGAACTCGTACTCTCCGGTCTGTACCAGGATACCTCTGCCCCGGGGCAGGGTCTCCCGCGTATCCGGGATGCGGCGGCGTATATCGAAGTGGGCCACAATGCGGAAGCCCTCCGTCAGGATCAGCTGCTGGTCCATAAACTCCTCCTGGAGGATGGCGTGGATATGCCCTGTGCCGTGGTACTGGAGGAGCAGAGGGGCCATGTTCCGCACCATTTGGAAGGAGACGGCGGTATCCACTACATCTTCCCGCAGGCTGCCAGTTTCATCCAGGGCGCTCTCCGCGCCGAAGCAGCACACGCCCACCGCTTCGTACTGGGCGGCGGCCCGAATGACGTTCAGCGCCGCAGAGGGGCCCGCGAAGCTGCTCTCCGGAATAAAGAGGGCGTTGTCCTCCCGGGAGTAAGCCTGGCAGAAATGGGTGTAATAATCCCGGCAGGGCATGTAGATATCCGGGCACAGCAGGTCAATGGAGGGAGCCGCTTTCTTCCAGATATCCAGCACCCGCACGGTGGGGCCGCCGGAGTTGTAGGCCATGCCCGCCTCGCTGTAGGGATGGCCCAACATGGCGTTGACATACATGGGGATGTTGTAGACCTGCTTGCCCGCCGCGGCGATCTCCCCGATATAGCGGGCCTGGTGCCAGGCGGTGAAGGCCTCATTGGCGTGGCGGCCAAAGCGGCCCCGCCAGCTGTTGTCCCGCATCGAGGCGCCGCTGTCCGGGATCTCCACGCCCTCCAGTTCTGGGGGAACCCCGTTCTCAAAGTCCCGCTGGGCCGCTTGGGAGTAATCCCGGTCCGTGCCGCCCAAGCCCGCTTCGTTTTCCACCTGCACCGCCAGCACGGTTCCGCAGTCCCCGTCCTCTTCCTTGATGCACTTCATCAGCTCTACAAACGTCTTTTGATCCGCCCGGAGAGTGGCCTGGCAATGGGGGCTTAACGAGGGCACCGGCAGGCCGTCGGGCTCCACTGCCAAGCGGTAGGTGTCCGGGTCCAGCTTAATGTATTCCGGCGCATAGTTGGGGTGGCCGTTCTTATTGGTGGCAAACCAGAGGATGACCAGGTGCAGCCCTGCTTTGCGCACTGTATGGATCAGTTCCCGCACATGGGAGGTATCGTACACATTCTGCTGGGGCTCCAGCAAATACCAGTAGACAGGGGCCTCCAGCACATTGCCGTGAAACTCCTTGGCCACCTGGATGGCATCTTGCAGCATTCCAGTGCCCGTGGAAGAGTTGTGGCACTGCACGCCTGTCACCAGCAGAGGCCGGCCCTGCTTAAGGAAGTAAAGGGTTTCCTTGCGGTCATAGTGGATGTTGTAGAGCTGGCTTTCCAGCTCGTGGAGCTTCTCCGCCAGCATGTTCCGGTTAAAGCTCTGCACATACCGCAGAAATGGGGCACAATAGCTCTCCAGCAGGGCAGAATCCAACGCCAGCGGAAAGTATCTGACCGAAGGAGCTGCTCATATCCCACCACATGCTGCTTCTGCTCTGTAAAGAATTTGCGGGAAAGCAGCAGGTGCGCGTCTTCATAGGAGAGATGGATCTCCCCCAGGGTGGAAACCTTCCGGCCATAGGCCAGGAACACATGGTCCAGCGCCGTGGGAAGGGAATTGGCCGCCTGCTCTGCACACTGCTCCAAAAGCTCATGGAAACGGCGTATGACGCCCTCTCCCTTGAGGAGCACCCCTTGGGCCTGCTCCAGCTCGATCAGGTCGAACAGGTGGTTCTCCTGGTTGTTAACCCGCAGAAACCTTTCAAAGGAAAAGCCCATATCCTTCTGCTGGGAGACATACCGCTCATACAACACCACCTGGTATTCCACCGCGGCGGTGTTCATGTCCACCAGGTCCAGCAGCGCCACGTTGCCCGGCTTTAGGAACAGGTCCCGCAGGATGGTCTCACGGGCCCGCTGGTAGTAATTGGTGGCCGCCGCCCGCTTTTTGGATTCCTCCGCAATCTCCTCCTTCAGCTGGAGGAGAAGCTGCTCCAGTTCTTTTTCATCAATGGGCTTTGTCAGGTAAAACTTCACCCCCAGGCGGATGGCCTCCTGGGCATATTTAAAATCGGAATACCCACTGAGGATAATAACCTTCCCAGAAAACCCCTGCTCTTGGGCCCGCCGGGCCACCTCAAGCCCATTGCATTTTGGCATGCTGATATCCAGCAGCACCACATCGGGCCTGCGGGCGGCCAGAAACGAAACAGCCTCTTCCCCGTTTGCCGCCTCTCCGGCAATCTGATAGCCCAGGGCCTCCCAATCCACAATGTTGCGCAGCCCCTGGCGTATTTTCTTTTCATCATCCGCAATTAAAATCTGAAGCATTCTCCCCCCTAGCAGGATCAAATTATACAAAAAATTCTTCAACATAGCAAGAATCTTTGCCCCAGAAAAGGCCGCTTTCCGGGGCTTTGAAGGGTGGAGCAGCCCCCAGAACCTATTGACAGGCACCCCAACGGATGATAGACTTTTCCCCAGCGATTGCTTTCACAATGAGAAAAGGAGGAACCGCCTATGAGGCTCTGCATTGACGGGGCTCCATGCGAGGTCTGAGGACGGCGCATGGAGAGGAGACCGTGGGAACCCCACGGGACGGCCTGCGGGCCCAGTCCTCAGGCTTTGCGATTTGATGAGCCCATTTCACATCAAAGGAGCAAAGTTTTATGAAAGAATCCATTCGAGAGCTAAAGACGTTTCTGGTGCTTTGGAGCACCCAATCCCTGTCCCAGCTGGGCAGTGCCATGACCGGCTTTGCCCTGACACTGTGGCTGTATGAAAAGACCGGCTCGGCCCTGCAGACAGCCCTGTTGTCCATCTGCTCTTATGCCCCTTACGTTTTAATGAGCGTGTTCGCGGGGGCACTTAGCGACCGGTGGGACAAGAAAAAGACTATGCTGGCTTGCGACAGCCTGGCGGCCGCCTCCACCGTGGCGGTGCTGGCCCTGCTCCAGCTAAACCTGCTGGCCCCCTGGCACATGTATCTGCTAAACGCCCTGAGCGGCTTGATGAACACGGTGCAGCAGCCTGCCAGCGATGTGGCCATGACCCTCATCACCCCCAAACGGTGGTATCAAAGGACCAGCGGGCTGCGGTCCCTTTCCAACTCTCTGGTAACCATGCTCAACCCCATCCTGGCCACGGCCGTATTTGCCTTTTCCGGGATGGGAGGGGTGATTTTTCTGGACCTGCTCACCTTTGCCGTCGCATTTCTGGCCCTTCTGCTGGGGGTGCGGCTGCCCGGCGGGGCAGGCTCCGAGCGTGTAAGGCGCGAACCCTTTTGGGGGACCGTGCGGTCCGGCTTGGGATACCTGCGGCAAACCCCGCTGGTGCTCACCCTGATCCTATTCTTGGCGGGGGTGAATTTTGTGGCCTCTGCCTTTGACGCGGCCCTTCCCGCCCTGATCCTCCCCCGGGAAAACGGCGGCGAGACGGTGCTGGGGATGGTGACCTCCTGCGCGGGGGCGGCCACCCTGGCGGGCAGCCTGCTGTGCGTTGTATTGCCCCCGCCCAAGGACCGGGTGCGGGTCATCTATCTGACCATGCTGTTCTCCCTGGGCACGGAAAACTTTCTGCTGTCCCTTTCCCGAAGCCCGGCGCTGTGGTGCCTGGGCCAGCTGATCGGCTGGCTGCTGGTGCCCCTGATGAACGCCAACCTGGACGTGGTGCTGCGGACCACCATCCCGGTGGAGATGCAGGGCCGGGTGTACGCCTGCCGGAACTCCCTGCAGTTTTTCACCATCCCCCTGGGCCTGCTGTCCGGCGGGGCCATGATCGACCATGTGTGCGAGCCCTGGATGGCCTCCCTGCCGGCGGGGAGCCTTCCCTCCCTTCTCTTTGGGACGGGAAAGGGTTCAGGGGCAGCGGTGCTGCTGTTCCTGCTGGGCCTGTTGGGCGTGGGCGTGTGCCTGGGTTTTGGAAGGCTGCTGCAGCGCTATTCCTTCCGGGACGAGCTTTAAGCCCCTGAAAGCCGCCTTTTTTCGCCCCTACCCCCTACTTTCAGATACCCTTAAAACAGGGATTCCACCTGCACAGGTGGGATTCCTGTTTCTTTTTTCCACATATTTCCACGCAAACCGGGAAAACCGCTTCCGCCACAAGCCCGCGGGTGGCGATCCTTTCCTCCCAGCTTCCTTGCCAAAGCAAGCCATGCTCTCTGTATCCATCCCGTTCACAGGGGCGGGGCACAGGAGGAGGGCCCTAAAGGGTTTCGCGCAAAAAAACAGCCCGGCACAACCAGGGAGGCGCGCCGGGCTGTTTTCCCAAAAGGGATTTGGTCACAGCAGGGTTCTGAAAAACCGCAAAATGGGCAGGACATGCTCCTCCTCAATAAACTCCGGGGAGGTTCCAACGTGCTTGGCCCCCTCAATCAAATCCAAAACCACCTTCTCCCCGCCAATCAGGCCCCGCAGCCGCCCGGCAAAGTCAATGGCCTGGATGGGTGGGATAATGGTGTCCCGGGTGCCGTGCTGGATATAAAAAGGAGGCGCGGCAGAGGTCAGGTAGGTGTCCACAGAGGCCTTCTCCGCCAGAGCTCCCAAGCGTCCCTTAGGGGTTCCCAAGTAATCGGCCAGAATGGCGCTGCTCTCTTCCAGCATCGCCCTGTGCAACGCGGGGGAAAGATAGTCCACCCGCTCCAGCTGCCCGTAATGGCGCACCAAATTGATCAAGGGCGCGATGGCCGCCACCCCCCGCACCGCACAGGATTCCCCCTCCGGCCCTGCCGCTCCGCTGCCCAGCGAGCTGCCGTGCTGGGTGGCCCCCACCATGGAGACAAGGTAGCCCCCCGCCGAGTCGCCGTACAAAAAGAAGCTCCGCGGATCCAGCCCATATTCCCCCGCATGGCCCTTTAAAAAGCGGATGGCCGCTTTGACATCATGGATTTGGCAGGGAAAGCGGCATTCCGGCACGAGGCGGTAATTGACAGAGGCCAAGGCAAACCCCTCCCGCAGGGCGTAAAAGCCAGGGTATACGCTCAAATCCCTCTTATCACACCGGGAGAATCCCCCACCGTGGACCAGAATGAGCGTGGGAAAAGGGGGATTTCCCTCTTCCGGCAGATAGAGGTCCACCGCTTGCAGGGGATGTCGGCCATAGGACAGATTGAGATATTGCCGCGTGATATGCCCGAAGAGCGGGGCTGGGTGCTCCTGGGTCAGGTCCACCCATTGGGGGACAAATTTGGCATCGCGTATTGTGCGCACAGCGTTCTTCCTCTCTTTCTATGCTGCAGAGCAGCGGATGATTGACACCATTGTAGAACGCTGGGCAAACCCCGTCAAGGTCCATTCCTATGCTGTTTGGAAGGCGCGGGCTATTTCCCGCGCAGCTCGCGGATCAGGTAATCCACCTGATCCAAAGCCTGCTGCTTTTGATGGATCTCCTCCAACAGGCAGCAGCGGCACCGCCGCAGCAGCCGAAGCCGCTCCCCGGCTGTATCCGGCCCCTGTTCCGCCAGCCTGGCAAAATGCTTCAGCGTGCCCAGTTCCATCCCGGCTTGCTGCAAAAACCGAAACGAAACTGCCCGCTGCAGCGCTTCCTCCCCATAATGCCGGGTACCGTCCGGCGCCTGCACCCCTTGCAGGAGCCCATTTTCCTCATACAACCTCAGCAGTTCCGGCGCCAGGCGGAACCTTCTGCCCGCTTCCAACAGGTCCATGTGTCTCCCCCCGTTTCTCCCCAAAAGGGTCTTGTGTTGGGAAGTGCCCTTCCACTCTCATTATAGGGGACGGGGAGCCGCCTGTCTAATACCCGTTTTTCATAAGGCGCAATGCTTACAGGGTATAAAAAGCGCTCAACCGGCTGGACGGAGGGTTTCCTTGGCAAACTGAATCCACTTGGAGACCGCCGGGCTGAAGGGCTGCTTGCGCTTCCAGGCCAGGATGCTGGTGGCCTTCAGCTCTGGATACAGGGGGCGGCAGGTGATTTTTTCCGGGTCCCAGAAGGAGAGAGAGCCCCGGATCGTGATGGAATAGGCCAGCTGGTTATGGGCCACAATAGAACTGATGGCCGGCAGATTGGAGGTAAAGACCACATTCAGCTTGTCAAACTCCTCTCCAAACCAGCCTGCCAGCTCACTTTGCACACTGAGCCTGCGGGGAAGAATTAAAGGCTGGCCGGCCAAATCCTGAGGAGTCACCCGGTCCAGCCGGGCCAAGGGGGCGTCAGGGTGCATCACCGCCCACCACTGCTCCTGCCGGGCCAGCCGGATGTATTCATATTTTTCTACGCTCACCGGCTCCATCAGCAGGCCAATATCCGTCAGGCCCCGGTCCATCCTGTCCTGGATGTGGTCGGCAGTACCGGTGTACAGGTCAAAGCGCACCGCGGGATAGCGCGCGCGGAATGCCCGGAACAGCGGCGGCAGCAGCTCCACAGAGGCCAGGTCTCCGCAGCCCAGGGAAACAGTCCCCTCAATCCGCTCGTCCTGCTCCGTCAGTTCCTTCTCGGTCTTATCCACCAGCTCCAGAATCTCCTCTGCCCGGCGGCGCAGCAGCAGGCCCTCATTGGTAAGGGCAATCTTGCGGGCGCCCCGGTCAAACAGCTTGACCCCCAGTTCCTCCTCCATCTGGCCGATCTGCCGGCTTAAAGTAGGCTGGGTGAGGTGAAGCAGCTCGGCTGCCTTCGTAATGCTCTCCTCCCGCGCTACCGCCAGGAAATACCGCAAAACCCGAATTTCCACGGGCCTTTCCCCCTTTCTTTTTCCCCATCATAGCAGACCCATGCTCAAAAAGCAATCTCTTTTCTTTTCATGCTTCAATGGCATTTCAAGCAGGCAGCCTTCTGGAGGACCGCCTGCTTTTTGTGACAAAAAAGCAAGCGCGAACCCTGCCGCCGCTCTGGCGCCGTGGGCTGCGCGCTTGCTTTTGCGCTCTATTCCGTTATCCCAGAGGGAGCTCTCTCCCGGTTCAGCTCTCCAGCTGGGCCGTGTACAGATGGTAATAATAGCCCTTCTTCTCCAACAGCTGCTGATGGGTACCCATCTCCGCAATGCCCTTGTTGGAAATGTACAGGATGCGGTCGCAGTTCTTGATGGTGGAAAGGCGGTGGGCGATGATAAAGCTGGTACGGCCTTTCAGAAGGGCGTTGAGGCCCTCTTGCACCAGGCGCTCGGTTTTGGCGTCGATGGAAGAGGTGGCCTCATCCAGCACCAGAATCTTAGGGTCGGAGAGCAGGGTGCGGGCAAAGGCCACCAGCTGCCGCTGGCCCTGGGACAGGCGGGAGCCCCGCTCGTTGACCTGGGTGTAATAGCCATCCTCCATTTCCCGGATGAACTCATCCGCGCGCACGGTCTTGGCCGCGGCGATGACCTCCTCATCGGTGGCGTCCAGGCGGCCATAGCGGATGTTGTCCATAATGGTGCCGGAGAAGATGAAGCTATCCTGGAGCATAATGCCCATTTGAGAGCGAAGGGAGCGGAGGGTCACCTGGGCGATGTCGTGGCCGTCCAGCAGCAGGCGTCCCCTGTCGATGTTATAGAACCGGGAGATCAAGTTCACCACGGTGGTCTTGCCGGCGCCGGTGGGGCCCACCAGGGCAATGGACTCGCCGGGCTTTACATCCAGGTTGAAGTGCTCTAAGATGTTGATTTGCCCATCATAGGAGAAGGTCACGTCGTCGAAGGTGACACGGCCGGTGATGGGGGGCAGCTCGGTGGCGCCGGGGGCATCGTCCACAGTGACGGGCTCGTCAATCATCTCGAAGATGCGCTCCAGGTAGGCCACCGCGTTGATGAAGGTGTTGTACAGGTTGGACAGGTTCAAAATGGGCTGCCAGAACCGCCAAGCGTAGGAGGAAATGGCAATGAGGGTGCCAATCTGCATGGCGGGCCCCAGCATCCACAGGCCGATGAGGTACATGGCGCCCACCACCCAGGTGGAGATGTTGTCCACAGAGTACCACACCAGGTTGGAGGTGTACTGAGCCTTCATCCAGGTCTGATAGCACTTCTTGTTCAGCTTCTCGTAGATGCCGCGGTTCTCCTCCTCCCGGGTGAAGGCCTGGGTGATCTTCATGCCGTCCAGGCTCTCGTGGAGGTAGGCGTTGATATTGGAGCTCTTGTTGGACACATCCTGCCAGGCCCGGCGCTGGGCGGGCTTGATGAGCAGCACGATGACCAGAAACAGGGGGATGCCCGCCATGACGATCAGGCTCAGGCGCACATCGCACAGGAACATGAACACGGCAATCAAGATCAGGTTGAAGATCTCCAGCACAAAGTTGATGATGCCGTTGGAGAGGGCATCCGACACGGAGTTGACATAGTTGATAACGCGGGTCAAAATCTTGCCGTGGGGCCGGTCATCGTAAAACTGGAAGGGCAGCTTCTGCAGGTGCTCGAACAAGTCCTTGCGGATGTCGTAGATAATCTCCTGGCCCACCACAATCATGTACTTGGAGCGGGCCCGGGCGAACAGCACAGAGGCCACAATGGACACCAGCATGATGACGGCCAGCACCACCAGCTCGGTGTAGTCCTTTTGGGGCACGGACACGTCAATGGCCCGCTGGATGAGCATGGGCCCCAGCAGAGAGCAGGCGGCGGAAATGGCGGAGAACAGCAGGGACAAAATCATCTTTTTCTTGTGGCGGCCAATGTACACGCCGGCCCGAAGCAGATGCTTTATGTTAAATGGGGTTTCCAGGGTCTCGTCCACGTCAAACTTGTTGCGTGCCATTTAAACCACCTCCTTTTCCTCTTCCATGCCGTTTTGCAGCAGGAACACTTCCCGGTAGTATCCGGGCCGCTGGGACAGCTCCTCGTGGGTGCCGATGTCCACTACCCGGCCCTTATCCAAAATGACGATCTTATCCGCCCGCTTGGTGGTGGAAATGCGCTGGGCCACGATAATCTTGGTGCAGGGGAAGTCCAAGCTGGCCAGCTGCTCTTGGATATACTTCTCGGTTTCCAGGTCCACGGCGCTGGTGGTGTCGTCCAGAATGAGGATGGAGGGCCGCACGGCTAGGGCCCGGGCCAGGGCGATGCGCTGCTTCTGGCCGCCGGAAAGGCCGGTGCCCCGCTCGCCGATGAGGGTGTCGAAGCCATCGGGAAGCTTTTCCACAAAGTCCACATCCGCCATTTTGGCATAGCGCTTCACGTCATCCTCGGAGAGGGAGGAGTCGCCATAGGCGATATTGCCGTCCACCGTGTCGGAAAACAGGAACACGTCCTGGGTGGCGATACCGATAGCGTGGCGCAGGCCCTGCAGGTCATAGCGCCCCACCGGCGTGCCGTCTATGGTGAGGGTGCCGCCGCTGACGTCCGTAAACCGGGGGATCAAATTCACCAGCGAGGTCTTTCCAGAGCCGGTGGGCCCCATAATGGCCACCGTTTCGCCGGGATTGATATGCAGGTCAATGTGGCGCAGCACCGGTTGGCCGTGGAGGTTCAGGTCCACGCCGGAGAAGTCGATCTCCCCCTTCAGGCGGGTGTCCACCTTTTTGGCGTCGGGACGGGAAGTGATGGTGGACTTGGCATAGTACAGCTCGATAATCTTATTGGAACTGGCGAAGAACCGCTGCAGGTCGTTGAGGTGCATGCCCAGCATGCGCATGGGGTCGGTCAGCGTCCAGGTCAAGCCGTTGAACAGGGTGAAGGTGCCGATGGAGATGCGCCCAGAGATGAGGAACGCGCCCCCCACCAGCAGCACCGCAATGGAGAGGGACTGGGACAGGCCCTCAATATAGGGGCTGTACTGCAGCCACAGCAGGGAGGCCCTGGTGTTGGCCTTTTTATAGTCGGCATTTTTCTCATCGAACCGGTCGATCTCATAGTCCTCCCGGGCGAAGGCCTTTACCACCCGGTTGCCAGAGATGTTCTCCTGGGCCTGGGTGTTCAGCAAAGAGAGGCGCTCCCGCAGGTCCACATACAGGGGGTGCACCCGCTTGGAGAAGGCCAGCGTCAGGGCAAAGATAATGGGCGTTACTGCCAGCATGGACAGGGCAAAGAGCCAGTCTGTCACCAAAAACACAATGGAGGTGGTGACAAACAGCACTGTGCAGTGGATCAGCTGCCGCACCACCCAGGCCACGGCAAACCGGACCATATCCAGGTCGCCGGTGAGGCGGGTCATCAAGTCGCCGGTGCGGGTTTTGGAGAAGAAGTCCTGGTCCTGCTCCTGCATATTCTTATACAAGTCCCGGCGGAGCTTAAAGATTAGCTTTTGGGAACAGCCCTCATAGGTCATAATGGACAGGTACTGAAAGCTGGTGCGGAACAACGTAAACCCAATGAGCACCGCAACCAGAACCGCCAGATGGTGCACCACCTGCTGGGTGACCACACCGCTTTCGGTAAGCGGCTGGAACACCGTGTCCATAATGCTGGCGGTGATGACTGAGTTGCCCAGGGTCAGCATTGCCAGCAGGGCCGTGGAGAACAGGGCAAAGATGTACCGCTTTCGGAAGCCCTCCATCTGCTTCCACACCCACTTTAACTGAAACATACAATTCCTCCCTTTTCACGCCGGGCAGCCCGGCGTACGTCTTGTCTCCTGAAAGGGCAAAAAACCTGGCCTTTCAGGCCGGCTCCGGGCCCTTCCCCCTCTCCGGAAAGGGCTCGATTCCAAGCTCCCATAATTATAGCCCTCGCTCCAAAAAAAGGAAGGGGGTTTTCAAAAATTCCCCTTCGGTATTTCGCTGAAATTCCAGAGGAAAATTTTCCTTTTTGCACAGGAGCCTGGCAATCCCTTTCCCGCGTTCCCCAGCCCCGGAAAACAGCGGGCCGCGAACCCCTTTAAAGGGCGCCTTGCCCGGCGCAAGTCATGACCCCCGGCAAAGCCGGGGACTTGGGTTAGCCCTAGAAGGGCATCGTACCGGCATGCCTCTCAAGAGGCACTGAAAAATCCGCCACTTGCATCACTTGCCCCACAGCCCGTAAACGGGCGTTGTTTATCCAGGATCAACTTCTTTACAATAGCCAAGTTGTTGCTCTCTTCTCGCTTCGCTCGATGCTTGGAGCTAAAGCTTTTTTACTCTCCCCAGCAGAGCTGAGGGTTCTCATTTCGATAAAGCATACAAAAGGAAAAGCCTTGGCGCACGCCAAGGCTTTTCCTTTGGAATCAAAACAAGGGCCCTTCACTCCTTCTTCTCCAGAGGGACAAGCTGCTCCGGACAGGGCCGCTCTTGGAAAACAGGCAGCCAGGTGACCTGTTCCGCCGGCTGGAAGTGAAGGGCGGAAAAGGCGGTGTGGCACAGGGGGAGCGCCTTCTCCCGCACATAGAGGGACACCGGGCCGTCTGCCCCGCCGATGATGCCGATGGAGGCTGCCGTGGGACCCACCCCCGCGCCGTTCCCTGGGAGGGGATTTGGGCGCAGCGGGTCGTTGTCCACCGTGTCCTGAAGGGAGAAGCCCTCCTGCTCCGGCTCCAGGGTATAGACCAGCTCCCACAGGCGGCTTGGCAACTCCCAGCCCTCTATGCGGGGCAGCTCCCTGTGGTGGATGGCCTGCAACGACTTCACTGTGAGGATGCTTTTCTCCCCGGTTTTGGGATGGGCCAGCTCCACCCGGTCCCCCGGTCCCCGCACTTGGAAAACGCTTCCCGGCAAAGGGAGCGGGTCGGCCTTCAGCCGCAGGGAGAGGATCTCCACCTCTTTCCGGCGGCCCCAGGGAAAGACAAAGCGCCAGAGGGACCAGACCTTTTCGGGGTTCAGCCCATAGTGCTCGCCCAGCAGCTTTCCCTCTGGCTCCTGGCTGTTCCAGTTCACGCAGCAGTTGTAATAGCTGCCGCTGCCCCGCTTATAGGGGTACTCCCTTCCGTTGACCACCGCCGCGGGATGGAAGGAAAACTCCAAGGGGTTCTCCGCTGCCATCCGCCGGTGCTCCTCCTTGGTGAAAAGCTCCTCCCTGTCATTCTCCGGGGTCAGGAGCCACTTCTCCACAAAGGCGCGCACATCCTCCGGCTCTACTTGGCGGCAGAAATCCACAACCAGCGCTTTGGCGGTGGAAAACACCCCCGGCACCAGCCAATGGAAGCCCGCCCAGTCAAACTCCCCCTGGAAGGGCAGCTGGATACCCGGGCGCTCCCGGTGGCTGGAGGGCCAGAAATCCCCCTGGCTGGTGACATACCACTCCTCAGGGGAGGGAGGGCGTTTCGAGGGGCCTGACGGCTCCAGGCGGGCCCGGTCTCCTTCCAGAAAATCCATGGCAATCTCCTCCTTTTCCCCATCCTACACCTGCCGGAAGGGCTTGTCAACACAGAAAAAGCCCCGGGCAAACGCCTGGGGCTTAGAGCTTCTATGTTGTCCTGTTTACTGCTCCTGGCCGATCTGGATGGCCTTGCGGTTGAAGTCCAGCATCTGGGCCTTGCGGGCGGGGATGCACTTCTGTACCGCCTGGTCCAGGATATCTGCGTCGCAGAACTGGTAGTCCCCGCCAGAAAGAACCTCCTTGAACAGCTTGCCAATGAGGATCATGTTGGACAGGCCGCTCACGCCGTTCTCATCCGCCAGGGAAGTGGAGGGCACATAGTACACGGTGACATCATCCCGCTCCACTTTCTTGTCGATGAGGCTGGAGTCCACGATGACAATGCCGCCGGGCTCCACCGCATTGATGAACTTGTCAAAAGAGGGCAGATTCATGGCGATGAACACGTTGGGGTTGGTCACCAGAGGGGAACCGATGGCCTCGTCGGAAACGCACACGCTGCAGTTGGCGGTGCCGCCCCGCATCTCCGGACCGTAGGAGGGCAGCCAAGAGAGCTGTTTGTTGGCGATCAAAGCGGCGTAGGCCACCACCTTCCCGGCGAACAGCACGCCCTGGCCGCCGAAGCCCGCGAAAAGAATGTTCAGATTTTTCATTTCTTCACACCCTCCTCCACATCTTTATACACACCCAGAGGATAATAGGGGATCATATTGTCATTAAGCCACTTCAGGGCCTCTACAGGGGACATGCCCCAGTTGGTGGGGCATGTGGAGAGCACTTCCACAATGGAGTAGCCCTTGCCCTCAATCTGGTTCTGGAAGGCTTTCTTAATGGCCTTCCGAGCAATGTTCACATTCTTCACGCAGTCCACGGTAACGCGCTGGGCAAAGGCCACGCCGTCCAGAGTGGAGAGCATCTCGCAGACTTTCACAGGATAGCCGGCGGTGTTGGTGTCACGGCCATAAGGGGTGGTCTGGGTGACCTGCCCCGGCAGGGAGGTGGGGGCCATCTGGCCGCCGGTCATGCCGTAAATGGCGTTGTTGATGAAGATGACGGTGATATTCTCGCCCCGGGTGGCGGCGTGGACCGTCTCGGCGGTGCCGATGGCGGCCAAATCGCCGTCGCCCTGGTAGGTGAAGATGACATTATCGGGACGGGCGCGCTTCAGGCCCGTGGCCACTGCTTGGGCGCGGCCGTGGGGAGCCTGCACCATATCGCAGGAGAAGTAATCGTAGCACATGACCGAGCAGCCCACAGAGGCCACGCCCACAGCCTTGCCTTCCACCCCAAGCTCTTCCAGGGCCTGGGCCACCAAGCGGTGGACAATGCCGTGGGTGCAGCCGGGACAGTAGTGCATGGGCGCGTCAGTCAAGGTAGACGGTTTTTGAAATACAATAGCCATAGTCAATTCGCCTTTCCGGCGGAAAGGGGCACTGCCTCTTCCGCCTATATTTTCTCGCTTTACAGCAGCGCTTCGATCTGTTCCAGCACTTCGGCGGGGGTGGGGATCATGCCGCCGGTGCGGCCGTAGAAGTGGACCGGCACCTTGCAGTCGATGGCCAGCTTCACGTCGTCCACCATCTGGCCCATGCTCATCTCCACCACCAGGAAGTTCTTGGCGTGGCTGGCGGCGCGGTTTAACGCCTGGGTGGGGAAGGGCCACAGGGTGATGGGCCGCACCAGGCCCGCCTTGATGCCCTTTCCCCGGGCCTTGTTCACGGCGCTGCGGGCCACACGGGAGGAGGCGCCGTAGGCCACCAGCACGATGTCCGCGTCCTCGGTCAGATACTCCTCGGCCATCTGTTCGTTGGCCTTGACTTGCTCATAGCGCTCATAGCGCTCCTTGACCAGCTGCTCCAGTTTTTCAGGGGTCAGGTACAGAGAGTTGATGATGTTGTGGGCGCGCTTGCCGCCGTGGCCGCTGGCAGCCCAGGGCTTTTCGGGCAGCTGCGCGGAACCCTCTTCGGGCAGCTCCACAGGCTCCATCATCTGGCCCAGCATGCCGTCGGCCAGGATCATGGCGGGCATGCGGTACTTGTCGGCGGTGTCAAACGCATGGGAGATCAGGTCCACCATCTCCTGCACCGTGGAGGGGGCGAACACCAGAATCTGGAAGTCGCCGTGGCCGGTGGCCTTGGTGGCCTGCCAGTAGTCCGCCTGGCTGGGCTGGATGCCGCCCAGGCCGGGGCCGCCCCGCTGCACGTTGATGATGACCGCGGGCAGGTCAGAGCCCGCCATGTAAGAGATGCCCTCGCCCTTCAGGCTGATGCCGGGAGAGGAAGAGGAGGTCATGGCGCGGATTCCAGCCGCGGAGGCGCCCAGCACCATGTTGATGGCAGCGATTTCAGATTCTGCCTGCAGATAGGTGCCGCCTACCTTGGGCATGCGCTTGGACATATACGCCGCCAGCTCGGTCTGGGGCGTGATGGGGTAGCCGAAGAAGTGATGGCAGCCGGCGCGGATGGCAGCCTCGGCCAGCGCCTCGTTGCCCTTCATCAAAACCTTCATAAGCAAATTCATTCCTTTCTCGAGGGTTCCCCAGGGAACCCCGGACAAAATTCTTTACCGTTCCACAGTGATCGCCGTATCAGGGCACATGGTGGCGCAGGAAGCGCAGCCCACGCACTTTTCAGGCTCCACCAGCTGGGCGGGGTGGTAGCCCTTGGCGTTTAAGCGGGTCTTATCCAGGGCAATAATCTTCAGCGGACATGCGTGCACGCACATTCCGCAGCCCTTGCAGACCTTCTCATCCACAATGATCCTAGCCATATCGTTTTCCCTCCTTCAAGGAATTTTCTCAATTTACTTTATATGCAATACAATGGGTAGTGCTGTGTTGGCATATGTCAAGAACTCTCCCAGGGCGCGGCTTGACAGCGGAGGCACCTCTGCCCGCGACTGTGGTTTCTCACCCAAAACAAGGCGCGGACGTGCGCTAACTTTTCGATGAGCACGAGCGAAGCGAGCGTCTCGCCTGCCGGCTCGGTCGGTCCTGAACGGTCCCCACTGGGGACCAGGACCCCAGGGCGCGAATTGACAGCGGAGGCACTCCGCCCTCACTCCCACATGAACTTCACATAGCGCTTTACAGGCCTGAAGCCTTCCGGCAGGGGTTCCCCCTCTTTCAGGGCAAAGTCCGGGGCAGTGGAGTACAGCAGCGGCAGGCCGGTAAGCTGGGAAGTCCTCTGGGCAAATCCCAGGGCGGCCAGCAGGTCCTGAAGCTGGGTCTCCACCCCCAGATGGGAATTGTTCACCAGGGCGGTAGCTTTCAGGCGGCTGGCGGCCTCTATCTCCCCCAGCAGCGCGGCAGCCTCCTCCGGTGTTTGGGACAACACCCGGTAGCGGTTGATGACGTAGAGCATCTGGTAGCCGGTTTCCTCCAACTGGCCGTGAAGCCCACCCAGAGCCGTGACGCCTGCGTCATCGCCGCCGGCATCAATAAAAACCCGGCCCGCCTGGGGCTCGAAAATGGAATACAGCTCTGGGGGCAGGGTAGGGGTATCCAGGGTAGTGCCCGCAAATACGGGAGCAATCAGCCGCACCCCGTGCTCCTCCAGCAGGCCGCCATATTCGGACGAGCGGAAATATGGGTTGACGATATCCAGGTCCGCCACAGTGACCCTCTCCCCCGCCGCAGCCGCTTCCAAAGCCAGGTTTAGGGTGAGGTTTGTCTTCCCGCAGCCATAATGGCCGCAGACAACAGTGATGCGGGCTTGCTCGCTCATAGCTTCCTCCTTTGGGGCGCAAACTCTCCCCTGCAAGAGAGGGACGCTCTTCTTGCATTTCCCTCTCCTGGAATGGGAGTAATTCTTATCTTAACACAAAAGCGGCGTGGTTTCAACAAGAAACGCCGCTTTAACTTGTTAAAATATGGGAACATCCCGCATTTTCAGAGCATTGCACAGTTTCCCTAAAACACCTCTTCAAGCTCTGTTCATAAATTCCTTACGGAAACTTCAAAAAAGGCTTATGGCCTCTTCATAATTATGGGGTAGACTGGTGACAATGAAAGATGAAGGAAGGTGAAAGCCGAAAGCGAGAAAACTTTTTCGTGAAAATGACCTCTCTTTTCATTTCATTTTATTAACATACTGTCCTTCGGTGGGGTAGGGACCGGCAACCGCCGTCCCGAGGCCAACGCCCCGCCGATGCGGCAGACCAAAAATTCTCGCCTTTGCCTTCTTTGGGCAAAGGCGTTTTTAATTGTCAAAATATTTTTCATCCCGGGTGGCAGAGTAAAAAACGGGCGCGGTTTCTTTTTTTCGCAAAACCTGCCCAGGAAAGGGATGAATACCGATGAGACCGTTATGGAAGCGATTGCGCCAGCAGTTCAACCCCCACAGCCTTTCCAAAGGGGTAAAGGTCTTTGCCATGAGTGTGGGCGCCACGGCAGTATGTATGCTGGCCTCCTTGAGCTTTTTAAAGCTGGAACCCAGCCGGGGCACTGCCCTGGAGGCCTCTGCTTTTAATGGGGGCAGGGAGTTCCTGTCCCCGCAGGCGGCCCAAACCTCCGTGGGACAGGGTTCTCAGGAAAGCCCTGGAAAGGTGGTCCCCCTGGGGACTGTCTTTGGCATTAAGCTCTTCACAGACGGGGTCATTGTGGCCTCGCTTTCAGACCTGTACACCTCAAACGGGGTGTGCTGCCCCGCCGCAGAAGCCGGCATACTGCCCGGGGACTATCTGCTGGAGGCCGACGGCATGGAGATTCCCAGCAACCAAAGCCTGGCGGAGTATATTGGCCAAAGCGCCGGAGAGGCCATCACCTTCCAAGTGCGCCGGGGGGAGCAGGTCTTTGAGACCCAGGTGACTCCCGTGTATGGAGAAGGTTCTTTTAAAACCGGCATGTGGGTGCGGGACAGTGCCGCGGGCATTGGCACCCTGACCTTTTACGATCCATCCACTGGCTGTTTTGCCGGGCTGGGGCACGGCATCTGCGACATGGATACCAGCGGCGTGATGACGCTGAAAACAGGGGAGCCCATGCCCATTACCCTCAGCGGCGTAATCAAAGGCAAAGCTGACGCGCCCGGCCAGCTGCAGGGCTATTTCTCTTCGGAGGAGCCCTTGGGCACCCTGTTGGCCAACCGGGAGACCGGCGTCTATGGCACTCTTTTAGAAACGCCCCTTGGGGAGCCCTTGGAAATTCTCCCCAAGGAACAGGTGAGGTGCGGCCCGGTGCAGCTGCTGGTCAGCCTGGATGAAGCCGGCCCCCAGCTCTATGAAGGGGAAATCGTCCAGATCGCCAATGCGGACCAGCTGACGAAAAACCTGGTGATTCGGGTGACAGACTCCCGGCTTCTGCAGGCCACCGGCGGCATTGTGCAGGGCATGAGCGGCTGCCCCATCCTGCAGGATGGGAAGCTGGCTGGAGCGGTTACCCATGTGTTCACAGAGGACCCCACCACCGGCTATGGCATTTTTGCCCAGGTGATGTGGGAAGAGTGTCAAAGCTGCCAGGGAACGGGTTGAGCAGGAAAGGCGCGCCGCCGGACGTGGGGGCGCGCCTTTTTCCCACCCGCACTTTACAGCCGCGTTTCAGCTGCTATAATGATAACAGTTGACTACACAGGATGGATGGGAATGGACGCAGCAATTCGCTGGGAGGCGTCCCCACGGATCGCAGCCTACAGGAGCCAGCTTCTCGGCGCCGGGTTCCAAGAGGCCGCCCTGTGGCATTCCTCCCCAAAGCTAGGGCTGTTCTACCGGCCCTGCACAGAGCAGACCGCATTTGTGGTAGACCTGCTGGGAACGGCCCATTGGGTGGAGGTGGCCTACGGCTTTGCCTCTACGGCGTTCACCCGCATCAAGGGCAATGAGGACAGCTTGGCAAAGGCGGGAGTCTCCGCCGCTGCGATCCACTTGCGGGAGAAGCTGCTGCTGGCCTCTTGGGAAGACGAGCCCTCCGCCCGGGAAGCTGCCGCTGCGCTGTACCGGGCCTATCCTTCCCTGGAAAAGGAGGAGCTTTTCGCGCTGGTCCAAGATAAGCGCAAAGCCTTCCTCCGGCAGATCTCCCAGGCGCTCAGACCGCTGGGGTTCCGGAAAAAGGGCAACGTCTGGACGGCGGACCTAGCGCCGGGAACTGTTCTGCAGTGGCACGCCCAGAAGTCAGGTTTCTCGGACGAATACTATTTTAACCTGTTCATCCGGAAACAAGGCGCTGTCTATCAAGGCAGCTGCTTCTACGACAGGCTCCATCCCGCCGGCCTCTGTCCCCTGGACTGGCAGGCCATGCCGCCAGAGGTGTTCCAGCACTTTTTGGACAGCACCGTGGTGCCCGTTCTGGAAAAAATTCTCCACACGCCGCTGGGGGAGCTGGGGAAAGATCCCTCTCTGTGGAGAGGCTGCAGCTGTCAGCGGGACCTCTGCCCCGCCTGCTGGGTGGAAAAGAACCTTTGGCAGGCCTTAGAGGAAGCGGGGGCATAAAAAAACAGCACCTCTCCCCCTGGAAAAGCCGCTGCCACAGGATATAGTGTCCCATGGGGGCTTAAAGGAGAAAAGTGCCGTACTTTTTGTGGGAATGTTCGTGCGAAAGGTGAAAAATCCCCGGCTTTCGGCCAGCTTTCGTCGTTTTTCGCCAAAATGATCTTCCAGTTTTTTCCGACAAACCACTTGCCAGAACGATTAGGTTATGGTAAAATTTTTTCACAATAAACCATACCCAGGAGGTTCATCATGGAAAAAGAAAGTAAGGTCATAATTAGTTCGGAAGACGGCGAATGGGGCCGTGAGCCGATTCAGAAGCTGTCGCAGCGGGGAGTGCGGCCCCTGTTTCTCAGGCGGGACAGCACCCTGCTGCTCACAAAAATCCGAGAGGAACACCCCCAGCTGGTGGTGATGGAATTTTTGATGCCGGGCCTGGACGCCATCGGAGTCATCCACGCAGTCAGCCAAGACGCCAATGTGGAGAACCCCCTGTACATAGTGACCTCCTCTTACACAAATCCCATGATGGAACGGGAGATCGCCGCGGCCGGCGTGGCCTACTTCGCCCTGTCCCCCTATGACAAAAACGAAATGGCAGAGCGCATTCTTCACCTGCTCTCTATGAAGGGAAAACACCTTGAGGCAGACCCCATGAATTCCAGCCTGCGGCTGCGGGTGACGGAGATCCTGCATCAGATCGGCGTGCCCGCCCACATTAAGGGGTATCACTACCTGCGGGACTCCATCCTGATGGCGGTGGAGGACCCGGAGATTATCAACGCCGTGACAAAACAGCTTTATCCCAGCGTGGCAAAGCGCTATAATACCACCAGTTCCCGGGTGGAACGGGCCATCCGCCATGCCATTGAGGTGGCGTGGGACCGGGGGGATGTGGATGTGCTCAACTCCTATTTCGGCTACACCATCCACAACACCCGTGGCAAGCCCACCAACAGCGAGTTCATCGCCATGATAGCCGACAAGCTCTGCCTGCAGATGGCCAGCGCTTCCTGACTAACATCCCTGCTTGTTGAAGGACCGTGCGGGTGGCAGCCCGCCTGTCCCCCAGCGCCCCTTCCCTTTCCAAGAAGCCTTGGCCAATGGGAGGGGGACTGCGCAAGGGCCGGCCCACCCTCTCTTAGGGGGGGCGGAAACTGAGGAACCCCCAAAGCTCTTCCAGCCCTGAAAAGCCCCGACATGCCTTGTCCTCTGTGGGTAATGATACACTACCCTTCGTGAGAGCATTTTGTCGAATTATAGGAGAACAACCCATTTTCTTGTAAAAAGATTGTGAACGGGCTCAATATATTGTAGAAAACCGGCGGATAGAATCATCCGCCGGTTTTTGCTGTGATATACAGGATATACGATGAAATCGCAGAGAGAGTCATCCCGCCTTTCCCGAGTTGAGAAGCAGCTGAAGCTCTTCTACAAAGCGGCAGACGTGAAAGCCGTCGCACACGGCGTGATGGACCTGCAGGGCTAAGGGCATCAGCAGGCGCCCCTGCACAGGACGGTAGCGGCCCAGGGTAAAAATGGGGAGCAGGTATTCCCCGCCCCGGGGAAGCTCCAGGTGAAAACTGGTGAAGGCCTGCCAGGGGATCATGGAGACGTTGAACACGTTTGGGGGCGTGTGGGGCTTGGCTTCAAAGGATTCCACGCTTCCATAAAGGCGCAGATCCTCCTCATAGCGCTGGAGAAACGCAGAAAGGTCCGGGGTATACTCTGTCCAAAGGCAGGAAAAGGATTCTGTGTCCGGGTGGAAGACGGTATAGCTGGGCGAAAGCTGGTCATACCAGCCCAGGACGCCCTCCTCATTGAACGCCATGCGGAATTCCCGGTGCCGGTTGACAATCACTGCCAGGCTGTAAAGCACGGCCGGATAAAAGCGCCCTCCCCGCCGCTTCAGCTCTGTCACATCCAAATCCACTGTCATGCTGTAGAAGCAGGGCACCTGGGAAAAATAATGCTCAAAGCGCTCTGCCCGGTCCCAGATATCCCGGTCGATGGGATGGAATGCCATAGGGCCGCCTCCTTTCCAAAACTTTTGATCACTGCTTCCCACTCTGCCGGCTGCCCCGGAGGATGCTTTCCGTGCCCAGGAACATGAGGGCTAGGAACAGCAGCAGGTATGCCGGCAGGATGCGCACATCGAAAAAGTCGGCCAAAAAGCCAAACAGCGGGGGGATTACCATGCCCCCCACATACGAACAGGCCATCTGCACCCCCATCATAGCCTGGGAGAACTTCTTTCCAAAAACCTGGGGTGTCTGGTGGAGCATGGCCGGGAAAATGGGGGCGCACCCTCCGCCGATCAGGCAAAGGCCCAGGGGAATGCGCCACTGAGGCAGGGGCAGGAACAGCAGCAGGATACCGCACAGGCCGATCCCCTGTCCCACCCGGATCAACGTGGGGCTGGAGAGCTTTATGGCCACAAAACCGGAAAGCAGACGCCCAATGGTGATGCCCAAAAAGAACAGGGAACTCCATCCGGCGGCGGTGTCCTCGCTGACGCCGAAGCCTTTAACCGCATAACTGCTGGTCCACAGGTTGGCAGTGACCTCCACCGCCGTGTAACAGAAGAATCCCAGCAGCGCGCCCTTGGCCTTGGGAAGGCGGAATACCTGGCGCAGAGGCAGGGCCACCACGGCCTCTTCCCCCGCCTCCTCTTGGGGAGAGGAGACTTTTTTCCAAAGGGGCAGGCTGAACAGCAGCACCGCTACCAGTGCCACCTGCAGCAGGCCGATGGTCCGGTATCCCGCATGCCAGTTGTTGTTCCGGTCGATCCAAAACGCCATGACAATGGGCCCCGCAGTGGCGCCGATGCCCCAGAAGCAGTGCAGCCAGCTCATGTGCTTGGCCTGGTAGTGGAGGGCCACGAAATTGTTCAGGCCCGCGTCCACCGAGCCCGCCCCCAGTCCCAGGGGCACCGCCAACAGGCAGAGCCAGCCCACTTGGGGAGCAAAGGAAAACCCCAGCAGGGCAAAGGCCGTCATGGCCACGCTGACAAGCGTCACCCGGCCCGTCCCGAACCGGCGGATGACCCGGGTGCTCATCAGGCTGGAGATCACCGTGCCGCAGGAGACGATCATAGAGATGACCCCCGCAAAGGGCAGAGGGGCCTCCAGGCTTTTCTGGATGGCGGGCCAAGCCGAACCCAACAGGGAATCTGGCAGGCCCAAACTGATAAAGGACACATAGATGATCACGAGCAACGCGGTAAACATGTTATTCTTCCTCCCAGGCTGTTCCAAAAAGGGTGTGCTTCAGCTGACGCAAAGCCAGCGCTTTCATCCCGGCGCTGTAATCCGGCCCCATGTCACGGCGAACCTCCAATTGCAGTCCATACGCATTGTAGAAGGTCCTTTCCACCTTTTGGCGGATAGCTTCTTCCGAGCCGGGGCGGAAAATGTCCCCATAGAGCACCACCCGTTCCGGCCCGGCCATGACGCAGACCGCCCGAAGGTACCGGGCCGCTGTCTCCTCCACGGCCGCGGGGTTTCCATGGTCCATGCCGTTCCACTGGTCCAGACCACACAGGTAGTGGAACTCCCCCACAAAGCCCTGCCGTCCCGGCCAAGGACTCCGGCCCAGCGCTAAGCCCATGCCGGGGCCAAAGCGGCCGGGAAAGTAGATGCCCGCTGTAAGGCCCGCTACCTCACCGGGAAGCCCCTGGACATATCCCAGCACAGCAGCGTTGATATCGTTTTCCAGCAACACCGGCACATGGTAGCGCCCTTTCCATCGCCGGGACAGAGAATCCCCCGCCAGGGCGCGGTGGTCGCAGAAGAGAATCTTGTCTCCCTCCACCTGGCCCGGCACGCCGAGTGCCAGGGTGCGGATGCCCGGTGTCTCCTGAAACGCCGCGTCCAGCAGGGCGTCAAAGCTCTCGGGACGCAGGTCTCCTAAAAACTGGGAATCACGGTCTACCCGGTCGCCAAAGAGGTCAAACACCTCCAGCTGGACCAGCGTTCTCCCTTCCATCTGATAGGTATACAGCACTCCGGCGTTATGCCGCTCTCCCCGGTAGCGGTAGCAGGCAGAGGGGCGCCCTCCCTCTGAGGGGACGCTTCCGCAGCTCTCTACCTCGCCCTTTTCCATCAGCTCAGCCAGCACAGCGCTCACGGTCACCTGGCTGAGCCCCGTCGTCTGGGCCAGCTGGGGCCGGGTGGCCTGCCGCAGGCAGAGCATGGCCTGGCGGATCACTGTTTTGTTGTGCTGGCGCACCTGCATTGTATTGGCGGCTTTCAACGCCTCACTTCCTATCTTACTTTTTAAATGTCATTTACAAAGCGAATCATATCACGGAGGCCGCATTCTGTCAAGAGGTGGGCAACAAAAAAGCGGCGGGGCCCGCCCCGCCGCTTTTATCCTATTGCTTTTGAAAAAAACAGCCCAAGGGGGCCTTCAAGCCGCCCCTTCACAGGAAACGGACAGAAAAAGCGTAGGCTTTCTTCTCCCAGGGGGGCAAAAGCTGCATCCCCTTTTTCTCCAGAAAGCTGTCCCCTTCGGTGGTCTGGGTGGCGCAGCCGGTCCAAGGCTCCAGGCAGACGTAGGGGCCGTCGTTCTTGGCAGACCAGATGCCCAGCAGGGGGAACTGGGAGAAGTCCATCTCCACACCCCGGCCGGTTTGAGGGTTTACCACCTGCACCTTGCGGGAGTTGAGCCCCTCGAACACCAGGGCATCCTTGTAGAAAAGGGGATGGGTCAAGGGGATTTCCCGCTCCTCTTTCAGCTCATAGGCGGTCTGGGTGGGGTCGATCAGGCCCGTATCCAAGATGACGGGGCAGCGCTGGGTCTCCGGCTGCTCAAACCGGATGACGTAGTCCTCAAAAGCGGCCGCCTCGTTTACAGGGACATTGAAGCCCGGATGCCCGCCGATGACAAAGGGCAGGGGCTCCTCTCCCCTGTTCTCCACCGTGAACTCTGTCTCGTAGCCGTCCGCTTTCAGGGTGTAGGCCACGGTGAGGGCAAACTGGAAGGGATAGCGCTTTTCGGTCTCCTCACTGGCGGTGAGGCAGTAGGCCAAGCGGTCCTTTCCCTCCTCTACCAGGGTGAACTGGCTGGCTTTGGCGAAGCCGTGCCGGTTCATGGAATACCACTCTCCGCCGATCTGGGTCCGGTTGTCCCGCAGGGCCCCGACAATGGGGAACAGCACCGGGGCATGTTCCTTCCAATATTGGGGGTCGCCCACCCAAAGGTGCTCAAAGCCCTCCGGCCCTTTGAGGGAGACCAGCTGGGTGCCCAGGGAATCCACCTGGGCAGTATACACTCCGTTTGTTATTGTAGCAAGCATGTGCACTCCTCCTTGTTGTTCTTGCTCCCATTATAGCAGGGCCGCAAGCCCGGCGCAAGAAATCACGGGCTTTTCCCAAAAAATCCGTTTACCTTTTGCCGGTCTTGTGTTAGGATAGGGAGGACAAGAAAACCAGTGGGGAGGATGTGTATGCGAGCTGTCATTCAGCGGGTGGGCCGGGCAGAAATCACCATTGACCACCGGGAAACCCGCTCCATCGGCCAAGGGCTGGTGGTGTTTTTGGGCGTGATGAAAGGGGACACGGACAAGCAGGCGGACTTTTTGGCAGAGAAGGTACAGGGCCTGCGTGTGTTTACAGACGCAGAGGGGAAGATGAACCTTTCCCTGGAGGACACCGGTGGAGAACTGCTGGTGGTTTCCAACTTCACCTTGGGCACGGACTGCAAAAAGGGCCGCCGCCCCTCCTTTGACCTGGCGGCCCCGCCGGAAGAGGCGGAACGGCTTTACCGCCATTTTGTGGAACGGGCCAAGGCCCTGGGGATCCGCAAGGTGGAGACTGGGGAGTTCGGCGCCTATATGGAGGTGCTATGCCAAAACGACGGGCCGGTGAACCTTTTCATCGACACGGAAAAGATCGGCAAGTAAAGAACGGGAGGAAGCTGTATGAACTGCGCATTTTGGAAACGGCTGATGGAAGAGACCGGTTTTCCAGAGGAGGCCAAAGCAGAAGTTCTGCGCTGCGGGGAATTCCTGCGGCAAAACGGACAGGAAGAGGCCCTGGACGGCGCTGTGGAATTCTTCTATTGCCACGACCTGGACATGAAGCTGGTGGAGCCCCTGCTGGAGGATCTCTCCCAGGAGAGCGGCGTGAATCTCTACACCCTGTGGCTGCTGTTCCTGCTGGAGGCCGCTGTGCCCGCCAAGGAGCTGTACCGCCAGAAAGGTGTGCCGGAACGGGTGTTCTGGGATACCTTCGCGGATCTGAAGTACAAGGTGCTGGAGTGCAAGGCGGTGCAGGGCGTGTGGGGGAACTTTGTCTCTTCCTGGTATCCTATCTTCTACTCTGGGGACATTGTAAAGCTGGGCCGGCTGGAGTATGAGGACATCCCCTATCCCTGGGAAACCCCCTATGAGAAACACGGCCTGGTGGTAAAGAAGGGGGACCCGGTGAAAAACATCCACATCCCCTCCAGCGGGGAGCCCTTCGACCTGCCCGCCCGGCTGGACTCCTACAAGCGGGCCTACGGCTTCTTCCGGGAGGAGCTGCAAGGCGGGCCCCTGGTGTGCGTGTGCCACTCCTGGCTGCTGTACCCCCAAAACCGCCAGGTCCTCTCCCCCTCCTCCAATATCGTCAGCTTCCAGGAGGATTTCGACCTGGTGGGCTGGGAAGAGACGGAGACCTTCGGCGACGCCTGGCGAGTCTTTGGGGCGGCAAGCCGGGGACCTCTGGAGAACCTGCCGGAGGGCACCTCTATGCAGCGGGGCTTCAAACGCTGGCTGCTGGAAGGACACAAGACCGGTGAGGGCCGGGGCGTGCTGGTTTTTGACGGGAAAACGCTTCTCACCCGGTGAAAGGAGCTCCCATGGAACAGGACCTTCTCTTTCTTTTTGAAAAGTGCCCCGGCGCCCTTCCCCTGTACCATGCCTTAGAGGAAAGGCTCCGGGAGGCGGTGCCCGGCATGGCGGTGAAGGTGGGCAAGAGCCAGGCCAGCTTTTACCTGCGCCGCCAATTCGGCTGTGCCTCTCTGCTGGCCGCCAAGCGGAAGAAGGACCGGCCGGACCCCTATCTGACCGTGACCTTTGGCCTGGCCTATCCGGTGGAGAGCCCCCGCATTGCCGTGAAGACCGAGCCCTACCCCAACCGCTGGACCCACCATGTGGTCCTCGGCAGCGTGGAGGAGATCGACGAAGAGCTGCTGGGGTGGCTGCGGGAGGCGGCAGAGTTTGCCGCCTCGAAAAGATAAGCAGGGATATTTTCCCAAGCGGGCATGGAAAAAGGCATCCCCAGTGGGATGCCTTTTTCTGCATTTGGTGCAAAAACAAGACCGGCGGTGAAGCCGGCCTTGTTTCGAGGTAAAATATGAAAGGACGAAAACCCTTATACTCTGTTTCTGCCTGAAAAGGCCATGTCCGCGCGGGGGATGTAGCTGTGTCTCCCCTGTGGGGCCCTGCGCCCCCGCCGTCTCTCCCGGCGGTAAAGCAGCAACCCGCCAGCTACAAAGGCCAGCACCACCACAAACCCAGCGATGCAAGCCAGAGGCGAAGCCGCCCAGCGCGAAGGGATGGAAGCGGACAGCTCACCCGCAGAGGCGTTCCCTGCGGCCGCCTGCGTGTCCTCCACCACCTGGGCCGCTGCCGCGGTAGGGTCTGCCTGCGCCTGCGAGACCAGGCTGAGAGCCATTACCGTACACACCGTCAGCACCAGCACCAACAGGAAGGTGAGAAGATTTTGCAGCGTTTTTTTCCGCATCCCTGTACACTCCTTTCAGAAGGCCCTTCCCTGCGGAAGGTTACACTTCGATGACAAGTGTTACAATTTGGTTACATTTTAGCATGCCTTTTCCGAGAATGCAACCCCCTTTTCCACAATTCAGAAAAATTCACAAACCATTCACAGTTGGCTACAAAATATAGGGGGTACGGCCTGGATTTTTCAAAGAAAACACAAAATTTGGGGCAACGCTGCGCCAAAGCACAACGAGCTGCCACCGGAATTTGCCCGCAGCGGGAAAATGCCCGCCGGCCAGCCTGGCAAAAGAAAAAGCCCGAGGGGAACCCCTCGGGCCTTTTGAACCGGTGGTGAAACTTACTTCAGCTCAACCTCAGCGCCAGCCTCGGTCAGCTTGGTCTTGATGGACTCGGCGTCGTCCTTAGAAGCGCCCTCCTTGATGGTCTTGGGAGCCTCGTCAACCAGAGCCTTGGCTTCCTTCAGGCCCAGGCCGGTGATCTCCTTGACAACCTTGATGACGTTGATCTTGTTGGCGCCAGCGCTCTTCAGGACCACGTCGAACTCGGTCTTCTCTTCAGCAGCGGGAGCAGCAGCAGCGGGAGCAGCCACGGCAACAGCAGCGGGAGCAGCAGCGGAAACACCGAACTCCTCCTCCAGAGCCTTAACCAGCTCGGAGAGCTCCAGGACGGTGAGGGACTTGACTTCTTCAATCAGGTTAGTGACCTTCTCAGACATGATAAAATACCTCCATAAAATTTAGTGATAGGCAAAGAAATGAAATGGGGGAAATCTCCCCTGAGCGCTTTAGGCGCTCTGCTTCTCGGCAATGGCGTTGAGGGCGATGACCAGGCTGCGGAGAGTGCCGCTGCACACATTGGCAAAGCCCTGAATGGGGCCGTTCAAGCCGCCGAGCACCTGAGCCACCAGAACCTCCTTGGGGGGCAGCTTGGCCAGCTCGTCAATGCTCTTGGAATCCACCGTGTCACCGTCAATAAAGCCGGCCTTCACCGTGAAATTCTCGTTGTCCTTGGCATAGTCGGAAAGGATCTTGGGGGCGTCCACATAGCCGTTCTCGCTGTAAGCGATGGCGGTGGCGCCGTGGAGATGCTCCTCCAGGCCCTCGATGCCGGCCTCCTTAAAGGCCAGGCCAAGCAGGGTGTTCTTGACCACCTTGTACTCGCAGCCTGCCTCACGCAGCTGCTTGCGCAGTTTGGTGTCCTTTTCCACCGTGATGCCTTCATAGTTCACCAGCACGCCCACATTGGCCTTTTTAAAGTCCTCGGCCAGCTGTGCCACCTGCTGTCTCTTTTGTTCCAGAATCTTCTCGCTGGGCAATTCGTTTCACCTCCGGGTCGTGAAAGTAGAAGTAAAAACGCCTTTCCGGGTTTCCTCGGAAAGGCGTTGCAAGCAAATTACAGAAGGGGAAAGCGCCATGCAGGCACCCCTGACAGAAGCACAGCCCTGTCATTCTTCTTTGCTCGTCTTTCCTCGGCAGGCCGGACAAAACCGTTTACAAACCTGCTGTCTTTGGATGGACAGCTTTGTTATTATAGCAAATGTTGCTGGGCCTTGTCAAGCCCTAAGCCGCTTATTTATCTCAGATAAACTTGGCGGGGTTGATCTTCACGCCGGGGCCCATGGTGGCGCTGACCACGCAGGAGCGAACATACTGGCCCTTGGCCGCAGAGGGCTTGGCCTTCACAATGGCGTCCATCAGGGTGTCGAAGTTCTCCTGAAGCTTCTCCACGCCGAAGGAGACCTTGCCGATGGGGCAGTGGATGATGTTGGTCTTGTCCAGACGGTACTCGATCTTACCAGCCTTGGCCTCGGACACAGCCTTGCCGATATCGGGGGTGACAGTGCCGGCCTTGGGGTTGGGCATCAAGCCGCGGGGACCAAGCAGACGGCCCAGACGGCCCACCAGGCCCATCATGTCGGGGGTGGTGATCAGCACGTCGAAATCCATCCAGTTTTCAGACTGGATCTTCTGCACCATTTCCTCGCCGCCCACATAATCAGCGCCGGCAGCCTTGGCGTCCTCTTCCTTCTCGGGCTTGCAGATGGCCAGCACACGCACGCTCTTGCCAGTGCCGTTGGGCAGCACAATGGCGCCACGGACCTGCTGGTCGGCATGACGGCCGTCCACGCCCAGCTTTACATGAAGCTCGACGGTCTCATCGAACTTGGCAGTGCCAGTTTTCACGCAGATGTCCAGCGCCTCAGCGGTATCGTAGACCTTGCTGCGGTCGATGAGCTTGGCGCCTTCCACATATTTTTTACCGTGTTTCATTCTCTCTTTCCTCCAGTGGTAAATATCGGATTACTAGATTTCCTCCCACTCGGGAATCAATCGACTACTTCGATACCCATGCTGCGGGCAGTGCCGGCGATCATGCTCATGGCGCTCTCCACAGAAGAGGCGTTGAGGTCGGGCATTTTCTGCTCGGCAATCTTCTGCACCTGCTCGCGGGTGATCTTGGCGACCTTCTTCTTGTTGGGCTCACCGGAGGCCGTCTCGATCCCGCAGGCCTTCTTGATCAGCACAGCGGCCGGAGGGGTCTTGGTGATAAAGGTGAAAGAACGGTCCGCATAGACCGTGATGACGACGGGGATGATAAGGCCCACGTCATTCTTGGTACGCTCGTTGAATTCCTTGGTGAACGCCATAATGTTCACGCCATGCTGGCCGAGCGCGGGGCCGACAGGCGGTGCCGGAGTCGCTTTGCCGGCAGGGATCTGGAGCTTGATAAAGCCCGTAACCTTCTGAGCCATTTGTTTGCACCTCCAAAATTCGTGGTGGATGACGGCGCGGCCGTGAGAAAGATTTCAGCCGTGCCTCCCACAGGGGCAATGCCCCTCGCAAAAGCGGGCGCGCCCGCTTGCTGCCTTACACATTGTTCCGCGAGAAAGCGCGGCCTTTCTTGCTGGAAGATCAGTCCACAGGTTCGGCCTG
Source organism: Acutalibacter sp. LFL-21 (assembly GCF_025630755.1). Classification (NCBI taxonomy): domain Bacteria; kingdom Bacillati; phylum Bacillota; class Clostridia; order Eubacteriales; family Acutalibacteraceae; genus Acutalibacter; species Acutalibacter sp. LFL-21. The sequence continues at coordinate 119,311 of NZ_JAOTNT010000006.1, forward strand.
GTCCAGCTCCAGCTCGACGGGGGTTTCCCTGCCGAACATGGAAACGGTGACCCGCACGCGGTTTTTCTCCACGTCCAGCTCCTCCACCGTGCCGACAAAGCCCTCCAAGGGCCCGTCCACGATGTTGACGGAGTCGCCCACCTTATAGCTGACCTCCACTTCCCGCTTTTCAATGCCCAGCCGGGCCACCTCGTCCTCCGTCAGCGGGATCGGCTTGGAGGAAGGACCCACAAAGCCTGTGCAGCCGCGGATGTTCCGCACCGCATACCAGGATTCGTCCGTCATCACCATTTTTACGATGACATAGCCGGGGAAGATCTTGCGTTCTACTTCCTTGCGCTTGCCCGATTCAGTGATCTCTGTCACCGTCTCTGTGGGCACGCGGATCTCTTGGATCAGATCTTGCAGTTGGCGGTTCTCCACCGTTTTTTCCAGGTTTGAGGCAACCTTGTTCTCATACCCGGAGTAGGTGTGCACCACATACCATTTTGCTTCTTCAGCCATCTGCTACCTCCGCTTTCCTGTGAGACTTCCGTTACCCGGCCACGTTCATCACAAGGCCCAGCAGGTTCATAAACACGGTGTCCAGCAGGAAAACGAACAAGGCCACCACCAGAATGGTCACCAGCACCACGCCGGTGTTTTTAAAGGTTGCCTTGGGGGTGGGCCACACGATCTTCTTGATCTCGCCCTTGCAGTCGCGGAAGAATTTGGCCACACGCTTAAAGAAGCGGACAAAGCCGTTCTCTTTCTTCTTGACGTTCTCAGCCATGTCCTCCGCTCCTTACTTGGTTTCCCTGTGCAGGGTGTGTTTCCGGCAGAACCTGCAGTACTTGTTCATTTCCAGTCTGTCGGGATCGTTCTTCTTGTTCTTTTTGGTGTTGTAGTTTCTCTGCTTGCACTCAGTGCAGGCCAGCACAACCTTCACTCTCATTTTGTCGGCACCTCCCGTTTTACGGAAAAATTTTGGGGGCTTTTCGCCCCGGCCTCCCTCGGAAAAACAGGCACAAAAAAAGAACCTCTTTTTCGAGGTGTTACCAGTATAGCACAACAGGCTCTCCCTTGTCAAGGAAGATTTCCCCGGCAAACGGGGGATTTTCCCGCGAAAAAAGCCTTTGACAAGCCCAGGGGTGCTTTGCTATAATGCAGGACGAAAGTATGCCGCGCTGTGAACGCGGAGAGAGCCTGGTGAAAGGAACATGAAGCTTCCGGACCATTTTCGAAAACGGGTGGGCATGACCACCATAGGCGTGACCTTATGCGCCATTGCTGTGGGCTTTTTTAAATGCTCCAGCTTTGGGGTGGACCCCTTTCAAAGCTTTGCCCAGGGCGTGTGGGGGCGTTTCTTTGAAAGCTTTGCCAGCTATGGGGTGTATTATATGGTGCTCAGCGGGCTGATGCTGGCCCTGGACCTGCTGATTGCCCGCAGCTACATGGGAATTGCCACCCTGGTGAACATGTTTCTGACAGGATATATTGTGGACTTCAGCGTGTGGGCCATCCACAGCCTGTTCCCCGCACCGGGCCTGCTTGCCCGCATTGTCTTTCTGGCGGTGGGGGTTCTGGTCATGTGCTTTGCCTCTTCCCTCTACATGACCTCCAACCTGGGGGTCTCTGTCTATGACGCCATCCCCATTGTCATCGCGGAGAAACGGCGGTGGCCCTTCCGGTTTGTGCGCATCGGCTGCGACCTGGTCTGCGTGGCCATCGGGGCCCTTTCCGGGCTGCTGCCAGGGGTGGGCACCTTGATTACCGCGCTTTTCATGGGGCCGCTGATCGAGGTGTTCAACCACAGCTTCTCCCTCCCCTTCCTCTATGGCAAAGGGAATGTCCACAAGCTGGACAAGGGCTCAGCCTCAAAAGGGAACGGAACACAGGGAAAATGAAAGAAGGGATGCAGCGGTGCGCCGCCGGGCATCCCTTCTCTTGTTTTGCGCTTGACGGAGGAGAGGCGCCCCCGCCGGAACATGGCAAGGCTTAGTGCTTGTTGTCCAAGGGCTTTGCCACAACTTTCTTTTTCTTCTTTTTCTTTTCGGGCTTGATCTTCTTCCCCTTCAGGCGGCGGCTGTATTTGGTGCTCTTCTGCAGCTCTTCCCCCAGGCGCTCCTGCACAGCCTGGAAAGCGCTGTCCGAGAGGGAATTGAGCAGGGTGATCGCCGCCAGGGAGCGGGTATCCAAATCGCCGTTTGCGTACATGTCATCCAGCAGGGAGCACAGCTTTTTCATGGGGTCGCTGTTGGGGTACTTCTGGGCCAGGTCCTCGCAGCGGGGCACCACATGGGCTTTGATAAAGGTTGCGAACCGCACCTGCCCATAGACGATCTTCTCCTCATTGAGCTCATCCTTCAGCTCGGGGAAAATGTTCACCAGCCGGTTCATAAAGAACAGCGGGTCCACCACCCGGTCCCCGTCCTTCTTGCTGCGGTGCTTCTGCTGCACCAGCGCCACGCGCTTGGGGCCCTGCACCACCTCTAAAAAGTCATTGAGAATGCTCTCCGCGTCGGCCCGCGTGCCCTCCCGCTCATCAAAAAGCCAAAGGGAAAGGCCGCGCCAATCCCCGGGCTCGCCGCCCTCCTTCAGGGTGGTAGAGCGCAGCTGGAAGCGCTGGTGGGCCCGCTCGTACAGCAGACTGTAGGCCACATCCTCTGTGGTAAACATCACCGCCCGGCCGGCGGGGTCCTCCAGGGGGACGGCCTCGCTAAAGCCCTGCTTCGCAAGCTCCTCCTGCAGGCCCTTCTCTATCAGTTCAAAGGCATCAAAATTCAAAATGATCCACTCCAACATATCGCCATGGCGAGTATTTCGTTTGGCTATCAGTATAGCATGGGCGCGAAAAAAAGTCTATCTATTTTTTCCCCGCAGCCGGAAAACCCCCGGAAAGGAGTTGCGAAATCCACCGGGGCATAGTATAATATTGAATCGAGTCTGCCCGCCATTTTCAGAACAGGCGGGCCCTGCCGGAAAAGCGGGGAAGCCTTTCCCGCTGTGGCGGCAGAAGCTTAGAATTGGGGTGTGATGGCGATGAACCACAGCAAGCTGAGCCTGGCCGTGATCTTCGGGGGCGTTTCCTCAGAGCATGAGGTCTCCCGGATGTCGGCCACTTCCATTTTGGAGAACCTTTCTCCTGAGCAATACGATGTACACATGGTGGGCATTACCAAGAAGGGCCAATGGCTGCTCTACACCGGAGAGGTAAAGGACATCCTCTCTGGCGCCTGGGAGCAGGGGCCAGTGGCTCCCGCCTTTCTCTCCCCGGACCCCACGGTCCATGGGCTGGTGGTGCTTCGGGATGGAAAAGCAGAAACCCTGCGGCTGGACGTGATCTTCCCCGCCCTGCACGGGAAAAACGGGGAGGACGGCACCATACAGGGGCTGTTCCAGCTCTCTCAGATCCCTTATGTGGGCTGTGACACCGAATCCTCCGCCATCTGCATGGATAAGGCGGTGACCCACACCCTGCTTTCCGCGGCGGACATTGAGCAGGCCCACTATCTGTGGTTCTATGCCGACCGTTTTGACGCGGCCCCGGACACCATTAAGAAAAAGATAAAGGCAAGACTGGATTTCCCCGTGTTCGTCAAGCCCGCCAACGCCGGCTCCTCCGTGGGGGTCAGCAAGGTAGAGCGTTACGAGGACCTGGACGAGGCCATCCGCAAGGCCGCCCGAGAGGACAAAAAAGTCATCGTGGAAGAGGGCATCCGCGGCCAAGAGGTGGAGTGCGCCGTGCTGGGCAACCGGGACGCCCAAGCCTCTATTGTGGGGGAGATTGGCGCCTCTGCCCAGTTTTACGACTATGACGACAAGTATGTCAACGGCACCAGCCAGCTGTACATCCCCGCCCGGCTGGACCAGGAGGTGGCGGAGAAGATCCGCCGGACCGCTGTGCGGGCTTACCGGCTGCTGGGCTGCTCTGGCCTGACCCGGGTGGATTTCTTTGTCACAGAAGGGGACCACCGGGTGGTCTTGAACGAACTTAACACCTTGCCGGGCTTTACCTCCATCAGCATGTATCCTAAGCTGTGGATGGCCATGGGCCTGACCTATGGGGAACTGCTGGATAAGCTCATCGACCTGGCCTTTCAGAAGGCCGGGCAGGAAAGACCCTGAGAAAAGGAAGGTGACCACCCATGGATAACCGCCCCATCGGCGTGTTCGACTCTGGCCTGGGGGGCCTGACCGCCGTTAAGCAGCTGGAAAAGCTGCTGCCCGGCGAGAGCATCATTTACTTTGGCGACACCGGCCGGGTGCCCTATGGCTCTCGGGGGAAGGAGACCATTCTGCGCTATGCCCGCCAGGACATGGACTTTCTCCTCTCTCAAAACGTAAAGGCGGTGCTGGCTGCCTGCGGCACGGTGAGCTCTGTGGCCCGCAGCGTGGGAGAGGCCCTTTCCGTGCCCTACATTGACGTCATCCGCCCCAGCGCCCAGGCGGCGGCGGCTGCCACAAAGAATGGGAAAATCGGCGTGATCGGCACGGCGGCCACCATCCACAGCGACTCCTACCGCAGCGCCCTGCTGCGCCTCAACCACAAGCTGCAGGTGTTCCCCCAGGCTTGCCCCCTGTTTGTCTCATTGGTGGAGTCCGGCTTTGTGGCCCCTCAGGACGAGGTGACCCGGCTGGTGGCAGAGCGCTACCTGGCCCCTGTGCGGGCCGCCGGGGTGGACACCCTGATCCTGGGCTGCACCCACTACCCCATCATTGCCCCTACCATTGGCAGCGTGATGGGCAGGGGGGTCACCCTCATTGACAGCGGCCGGGAAGCCGCCCTGGCCATGGCCCAGGCCCTGAAGGACCGGGACCTGCTGTGCGAGCCGGGCGCCCCCCGGCAGGTGCGGTACTTTGTCACCGACACGCCGGAGAACTTTATGAACGTGGCCGAGCTGTTCCTGGGCCACAGCGTAGAGGGGCGCACCCAGCGCATTGACATTGAGGGCGACCCCGCCTGAGAAGGAAAGAGGGAACTGGGAATGCTAAAGGACGATTATGACATCAACATCATTGGCCGGCAGGCCTATGAGGAAGAAACCGGCGAGATCACCCTGAACACCACCGGGTCCTATACCCAGCGGGGCGGGACCCGGTTCATCGCCTATAAGGAGTACGACACGGATGACCCCAAGGTCAGCTACACCTCTGTTTTAAAGGTGGAGCCCGGCAAGGTGACCATGATGCGTTCTGGCTCTTCCACCCGGCTGATTTTAGAAGAGGGCCGGCGCCACCTTTGCCTGTATGACACGGGCTACGGCACCCTGTCTGTCGGGGTGTTCACCAGCGACCTGACCTCCTCCCTGGGGGAGCGGGGCGGCCGGGTGGACATCAAATATACCCTGGACATCGACTCCAACCTGTCCAGCAGCAACGAAATCACCGTGGAAGTAAAGCCCCGGGGCCAAAGCACCGCCGCCCTTTGAGGAGCGCGCCTGGGATTGATTTCAGTCCCCCACTTGAAATCCAAAAGTGGTAAAGTACAGGAAAAACCCAGTGTTTCTGCGGGGTTTGAACTTTACCACCCTGGTAAAGTACTTCCTTTTCTGGCTGAGTACTTTACCACCGGGCAAGTACTTTACCACCCTGGTATAGAACAAAACCCGCATATTTCCTAGCTTTTTGAAGTACTTTACCACTTTTTCATTTTCGGCCCTAGGGCAACTTTGGGTTGGCCCTCTCAGTCACGGCTGCCGCCGTGCCAGCTCTCCCGAAGGGAGAGCCAAGTCTCGCCTCCCCCTTTGGGGGGCGCTGGTGCCCAGTGGGCACCGTTCAGCGCTTGACCGAGCCGGCAGGCGAGAGTGGACTCGCGTTAGCGAGGACGGAGAGGGCAAGTTGCCAGCCTCACCGGCCGCTCCTGTGGCTATCGCCCTTACGGGCGCGTGCGCCCCGGTCGCTGGTTTCTTTTCAGGCTGACGCCCAGTAAGGGCAAGACCGTGGGGCGCTGGTCTCACCTGCCGGTTCGGTCGGCGCAGGGCGTTTGCCACTGGCAAACTGCGCCCCACCCCCCGCAGCTTTTGAAAAAGCTGGCAAAACTTTTACGCTCGCTTCGCTCAGTATCCATGCAACAATTCTACTCTTTATCCCAGCCTATCCCAGTTTTTACGAAAGGATGAACTCTCATGTCTAAACTTGTCAGCACCGCCACCGCCCAGCTGCGTCAGGCTTTGGAACAGGCCATCCAGGCGGCCATCGACGCGGGCCGGCTGCCCCAGGCCCCCCTGCCCTCTATTGCCCTGGAGGTGCCCGCCGACCGTTCCCACGGGGATTGGTCCTGCAATGCCGCCATGGCGGGGGCCCGCACCTTCCGCATGGCCCCTGTGAAGATCGCCCAGGCCATTCAGGAAAACCTGGATCTTTCCGGCACTTATTTTGACAAGTGCGAGATTGCCGGGCCGGGCTTTCTCAACTTCACCTATGAGCCCCGCTTCTACGGGGAGGTGCTCCAGGACATCCACCGGCTGGGCGACGATTACGGCCGCTCGGATTACGGCCAGGGCAAACGGGTGCTGGTGGAGTTTGTCTCTGCCAACCCCACTGGGCCCATGCACATCGGCAACGCCCGGGGCGGCGTGCTGGGGGACGCCCTGGCCTCGGTGCTGGACGCCGCGGGCTACCAGGTAGAACGGGAGTTCTACATCAACGACGCGGGCAACCAAGTGAACAAGTTTGGCGCCTCTCTGGAAGCCCGGTACCTGCAGCTGTACAAGGGCGAGGAGGCCGTGCCCTTCCCCGAGGACGGCTACAAGGGCGAGGACATCATTGCCCACGCCAAAAACTTCGCCCAGGAATACGGGGACAAGTATGTACAGGCCAGTGAGGAAGAGCGCCGGGCTGCCCTGGTGGCCTACGCCCTGCCCAAGAACATCCAGGGCCTCCACGATGACCTGGCCCGCTACCGGGTGGAGTACGACAACTGGTTCAAAGAGTCCAGCCTTCACGAGAACGGCGCTGTGGGCCGGGTGGTGGAACTGCTGAAAGAGAAGGGCGCCACCTATGAGAAAGAGGGGGCCACCTGGTTCCACGGGGAAGCCTACGGCAGCGAGGACTTCGTGCTGGTGCGCGGGAACGGGGTGCCCACCTATGTGGTGCCGGACATTGCCTATCACTACGGCAAGCTGGTGACCCGTGGCTTTGACCTGGCCATTGACGTGCTGGGGGCTGACCACCACGGCTATGTGCCCCGGCTGAAGGCCGCCCTCACCGCGCTGGGGGTGGATGCGGACAAGCTCCAGGTGGTGCTGATGCAGATGGTGCGCCTGGTGCGGGACGGGGAGATCGTCAAAGCATCCAAGCGCAGCGGCAAGGCCATTACCCTGGTGACGCTGCTGGACGAGGTGCCGGTGGACGCCGCCCGGTTCCTGTTCAACTCTTACGAGGCCAACACCCGCATTGACTTTGACCTGGACCTGGCTGTGCAGCAGGACAGCCAGAACCCGGTGTACTACGTGCAGTACGCCCACGCCCGCATCTGCTCCATTTTGAAGAACCTGGCCGCCGACGGCATTCAGCCCCGGGAGTGCGGCGCGCAGGAGCTCTCCCTCCTGACGGCACCCGAGGAGCTGGAGCTGATCCGCCACCTGTCCAGCTACACCGGCGAAGTGCAGGCCGCTGCCAAGGGTATGGACCCCTCTAAGATCACCCGCTATGTGATGAACCTGTCCACCCTGTTCCACAAGTTCTACAACGCCTGCCGCGTGAAGGGCAGCGACGAGGCTTTGCAGGCCGCCCGGCTGTACCTGTGCACTGCCACCCGCACCGTGCTGGAAAACGGCCTGGAGCTGTTCAAGGTGACGGCGCCGGAGAGCATGTAAAAGCGGGCGGAGTGCCTCCGCTCTCAATTCGCGGCGGGTGCTCCCGCTGAGCGATTCGCGGTCCGTGACCGGACTGGACGATTCGCACCCTGGAGCGGCGGCTTGCGCTCGCGCTTGATCGAGAGGAAAAAGCGCGTCCGCGCCGCTGGCTTTGCTGTGACCTTCCCGGCCTTGGTCATTCCTCGGGGAATCCCCCGCAAACCTATACTAGAAAAAGCATCCAAGCAAAACCGCCTGGATGCTTTTTTTACTGCCATCTATTCTATGGGAAAGCTGGGCCTACAGCTCCTGCCCCAGCAGCGCTTTTATCTCCGGCACGGACTTGCCCTCTTTGCGCAGCTGGCGGATGCGGGCAATGCGGGCCAGGCTTTCCTCCCGGCGGTAGCGGCGGGTCAGGTTCTCCCCGGCCTGCTCAAAGGGCAGCATGCCCTCTTCGGTGTAAAATTTCAGCGTGCTGTAACGCACGTCTGTCAGGCGCACCAGTTCGCCGATCGTCACATACTCCGCCTGGCGGATGACCTCCAGGCTTCTCTGCCTTGCCACGGGAACCTCAGTGCATCATGGTGGTGAGGACCGTCATGGTGGCAATCATGTTGTAGATATACTCCACCATCTCTCCCACCAGGCGGCCATTGGGTGAGGCGGCGATCTCTTTCAGCCGCTGCTTGATCTCCTTCTGCTCGAACTTGGAGAAATACTCCTTCAGGCAGCCGCTTTTGTCCAGCAGGGCGGTGAGGGCGGCCACCTCATCGGTGACCGTGCCGTCCTCCAGCAGCTCGGAGCGCACCATATCCACCACCCGGTTGATGGCCTCCTTACTGGGGGCGAAGGCGGTCTTGCTGCCGAAGAGCCCGGCCTTCACTGCCTGGGCCAAGCCCATCTCCTCCAGAGAGGTTCCCACAGAGCCCATCAAGGCGTCGATGTGCTTGTCAGAGAGGGAGTAGGTGTAGGCCTCCATCACCTTTTCCGGCTTCATGGTTCCCTTCTCCGCCAGGAACTCATACAGGGGCTTCAGGTAAGCCCGGCCCGCCGGAAGAGGCCCGGTGACAGTGACGTTCTTCTTATCCAGAGAGAGGCAGCCCTCCAGCTGCAAATCCAAAAGGCCGGCGGCCACAAAGCACACCAGGCGCTCGGTGCTGAAATCGGAAATGCGGCCCTTCTCGTTGACAGCGCAGATGTAGTACTCTTGGGTGATGGACAGGTCTTGCATGGCGGATTCTCCTTTTCCACTGGCTACTTATCACTTATTACTTACTACTTACGATTTATAGTGTACTGGATGGCGCAGCGTTTGTCAACAGGGGTTTCCCAGAAAATGGAAAAAGCCGGGCAAAGCCCGGCTTGGTTTTCGTATCTCAATGGACTGCTCCCCAGTGATGGAGCACCTGGGCGGCGGCCTCTTCTTCCACCTGGGGGAAGGGCACCAGGGGCTGGGGCTCCCCGTGGGGAGCGATGGGCTTTTCCAGCCAGAGCACATCCAGCCAACGGCCGTGCTTATAGCCCACCTTGGCAAAGCGCCCAGCCTCCCGGAAGCCCAGGGCCTGGTGGAAAGCCACACTGGGGGCGTTCTCTGCGGTGACGCAGCCGTACACTGTGCGCACCCCCTGAAGCCGCAGCAAGTCGAACAAGGCGCCGTACAGCCGGGAGCCCAACCCCTGGCGGGCCGCCTCCTGGCGGAGGTAGACAGTCAGCTCGGCGCTCCACTGGTAGGCGGGGCGGGCGGCATAGGCATGGGCATAGGCATAGCCCAGCAGGCCCCCCTGCTCCTCCCAGACCAGGTAGGGGTAACAGGCAGAGACCTCCCTCAGCCGCCGGGCAAACTCCTCACAGCTGGGAACCTGGTATTCAAAAGAGGCTGTCGTACCCGTCACATAGGGGGCGTAGATGTCCAGCAGCGCGGGGACATCCTCCTCGCGGGCCAGCCGGATGGGCGATGGCATGGGAATTCCTTCTTTCCAGAAAAAATCAGGCGGCCCCGCAGCGGCAAGGGTGCGGGATCACTTTTTAAAGGGCCAAAAATACAGGCCATAGGCCACCAGACACACAGAGATCAGCCCCGCGCTTACCGCTGCGCCAATGGCCATTGCCGTGTGCTGCAGAGGTCCTGCCACCATGCTGATGATAATTGCCGCCGCATCAGCCGCCAACAGCAGCCGGTAAAATTTCCGTTCCACTTCGGTCATGGCAATTCTTCCTTTCTCAGCCTCCCACAGGGGTTTTCCCTTATTGTACCCCCATTGTCCCTTTCTTGCAAGCCCCTTCCCCCAGCAGGGCGTTGGCAAGGGCTGCCAGCTGCTCCAGGGTTAGGCGCTCGGCCCGGACGTTCTCCGGCGCCCCGGCGGCCGCCAGGGCCTGTTCCACCTGGGGCTTGGGGAGCCCCAGAGTGGCGGAGAGGGAATTGGCCGCCGTCTTCCGCCGCTGGGCAAAGGCGGCCCGGGAGACCCGGAAAAACCAGTCCTCGTCCGCTACGGAGACCGGGGGCTCCTGGCGCAGGTCCAGCCGGAGGACGGCGGAATCCACCTTGGGGGGCGGCAGAAAGCTGCCCCGCCCCACTTGGAACAGGAGCTTGGGCTGGCTGCGGTAATGCACCGCCACGCTCACGGCCCCGCACTCCCGCTCCCCGGGGGCGGCGCACAGCCGCTGGGCAGCCTCCTTTTGCACCATCACTGTGATGGAGGTGAGGGGCAGCCCCTCCTCCAGCAGGCGCAGGATCACCGGGGAGGTGATGTAATAGGGCAGGTTGGCGCACACGCACACCGGCCCGCCGCCAAACTCCTGCCGGATGAGCTGGTTCAAATCCAGCTTCATCACGTCACCGGGAACGAGCTTTACATTGTCCCGGCCCGCCAGGGTCTCCTCCAGCACGGGGAACAGCCGGGAGTCCAGCTCGATGGCGCAGACCTTTTGGGCCACTTGAGAGAGCTCCCAGGTGAGCACGCCAATGCCCGGCCCCACCTCGATAACGCCTTTGCACGCTTGGGCGCCGCACTCGGCGGCCATGCGGGGGCACACCCCGGGGTTGATGAGGAAATTCTGCCCCAGAGCCTTGGAAAAGTGGAACCCGTGGCGGGCGAGCACCTCTTTGATATGGCCGGGGTCGGAAAGGCTGCTTTTACTCATGGTCATCCTCCTTGTCTGTCACTTGGTACACCACCCGGACGCCGTCATCATAGACCCGGGGGTAGAGAGAATCCAGGGCGGCTTCATCCACCGGATACGAGCTCCGCTCAAAGTCGCTGACCAGGATGTAGTCCACCCCAAAGTCCTCCAGCAGGGGCTGGGCGTCCGCTGGATGCTCATAGATGATCTGGACGGCCCGCTGGCTCTTGTCGTAGGGCAGGCCGTGGTAGAAGAGGTAGGAAGGGGAACCGCACACCACGTTGCGCCCCGCCAGGGAGGCCACCTCGTTGTTGTGGCGGGTGTCCGTCAGGAACACCGCCTGGGGCTCTGTATTCTCCTCCACCCATTGGGAAAGGGCAAGGGCCCCGGAGCCGAAGAGCTCATAGCTGGCCACGGCCTCCCGGCCCATGGTCAGCGCCGCAGAGAGGGAGGTCACCGCCAGCATCCCGGCGGCAGCCCCCGCCCGAAGGCGGCGGCCCCGCACCCACTGGAGCAGCCGCCCGGCACACTGGGAGGCCGCGCAGCAAAGGAAGGCAAAGGCCGGGTAGAGCAGCTTGTTGTTGTCGTACTCATTGGGCTGGAACACCACCAGCTCTGCCAGCAGCCAGAGGAGCAGCCCCGGCACATACAGGGAAAACTCCCGGCCCTTGGCAGCCAGCAGGCCCCCTATGGCCAGCACAGCCACCAGCCCCACATTTTTCAGGTAGAAGGGCAGGTAGCCGTCCTGCCCAATGACCCAGCCCAGGTGCCCCTGGAGGAAGCCCCCCGCCCCCGCCTGCTGGAAGGTCCAGTAGAACAGCTGGGGCAGGGCCGGCACCAGGGCCGCCGCCAGCAGCGCGCCCCAGGGGAGAAGGGCCCGCCATGCCCGCTGCCGCCGGAGCACCTCCCCGGTGAGAAAGCCCACCGTTGCCAGAAAGAGTAGCAGCACCCCGCAGGCCGCCCACAAAAACACGGGGGAATCCTCCCTCCCACGGAAGAACTCTTTCCCCACGGACAGGGCCCCAAGCCCTGCCAGCAGGAGGAACTTGCCCAGCCAGGCGGCCCATTTCTCCCAGGAAAGGCGGCGCAGAAGGAATGTCAGCAGCCAGCCCCCGCAGATGACCCCCAGAGCCAGGAAGGAGTGGGTGTGCACCATGGGCATGGCCCCCGCCATGAGCCCCACCAGCAGGAAACACCGGGGCTCTCGGCCAAAGGCAGCCCGGTGCAGCAGGTACAGGGCCGGAAAAAGCACCGCCCAGCCAAACAGGGTGGCCCGCTGGGGGAGCATCATGTCCACCAGCACGTTGACCCAGCGGATGTTCTCCCCGATGAGGTTGGTGGGGGTCTCGTAAAAGGCGGTGAAGATGCGGGTGAAGTTCTCCCAGCCGCCGCCCAGGAAATACAGGAAGCCAAAGCCCCCGTTGCACACAAAGAACATCCAGGCCAGGGCGGCACGGCCCTTTTCAGGGGCCATCCGGGCGAAAAAGGCGTAAATTCCAAAAAGCACCTGGGCCCCCGCCGCCCACATGGGAAGCTGGTAGGCAAACCACAGGGGCGCCCCCAGCAGGTACAGGCTGGCGGAGATGCTGTCCGACAGAAAAGGATAGGAGAGCCGCGCGCCGGGCAGCAGGGAGTAATCCGGGGGGAAGTCCCCCTGGTTTGCCAGGCTGGTGAGGAAGCTCAGGTGCATGCTCATGTCCCCGTAGGTGGCCTGGCTGGAATAGACCGCGCCATCCTGCCAGCGGAAGGAATGCCACACCAGAAAGCAGAAGAACCCCCACACTCCCAGCACCACCCAGAGGAATTTCCTCCTGCCAAAGGCGGAGAGGGCTTGGCGGACGCCAGGGCGGCCACGGCCCTTCCACAGGGCCGCGCCTGCGCAGAGCAGGGCCAGCGCCAGGGCCCCCAGGTGGGCCGCCGGGGCAAAGCCCAGCGGAAAGGCAAACAGCACGGGGAACCACTGCAGGCACAGGCTTCCCCACACGCTGCCCAGCAGCAGCCGGACCCCGGCGCTTTCCCGGGGCAGGGCCAGCCGGGCCAGGCACAGGCCGCAGAGCTGGAACACGCCAAAATAGGCCAGGGCCAAAAGCGCCCCCGGCAGTGAGCCCTCCATAAGCTTCCCCCCCTCCGGTGAACTAAGGACGATTCTACCATGTTCCCAAAGAAATGTAAAGCGCGGGCCCCTTCAGGGGGAGGCTCCTGCCCTTGCCAAACCAACCTGGGGAGAGTATAATAGCAGGAAAAAGGAAAGGGGAATGGACATGCAGCGGCGGGACAAGGTAAATTACTATCTGGATTTGGCGGAGGCAGTCAGCCAGCGGGGCACCTGCCTGCGAAAGCTCTACGGCGCAGTCATTGTAAAGAACGACGAGGTCATCTCCACCGGCTATGTGGGGGCCCCCCGGGGACGGCAGAACTGCTCGGACCTGGGGTACTGCCTGCGCAGCAAGCTGGGCATCCCCCGGGGGGAGCGCTATGAGCTGTGCCGCTCAGTCCACGCGGAGGCCAACGCCATCATCTGCGCCTCCCGCCGGGACATGATCGGCGCCACCCTGTACCTGGTGGGAAAAGAGGTCTCCACCGGGGAGTATGTAAAGGACGCTATGTGCTGCTCCATGTGCAAGCGCATGGTGATCAACGCGGGGATCGAACGGGTGATCGTCCGGGATGACAAAGACCGTTACCGGGTCATCGGCGTGAACCAGTGGGTGGCCGATGACGAGAGCCTGAAAGGGGTGCTGGGCTATTGAGTCCGAAAGGGAATCGCCCCCACTACGGCCTGCTGGACACGGTGCGGGGGGTCTGCATCCTCAGCATGGTGGCCTACCACGGCATGTACGACCTGGTGGACATCTTTGGGCTGCCCAGCGCCTGGTACACAGGGCTGCCGGGATACATCTGGCAGCAGAGCATCTGCTGGACCTTCATCCTGCTCTCCGGCATGTGCTGGCAGCTCTCCCGCCACCATGTGAAGCGGGGGCTGCTGCTGGTGGGCTGCGGGGCGGCCATCAGCCTCATCACCTGGCTGGTGATGCCCAGCCAGCGCATCCTCTACGGGGTGCTGAACCTGCTGGGGCTCTCTGCCCTGCTGCTCATCCCCCTGGACAAGCTGTTCCGCAAAATCCCTGCCTGGGCGGGGCTTGGGGGGGCCCTGCTTCTCTTTGCCCTGACGAAAAACGTCTCCCGGGGCAGCTTGGGATTTGAGGGGCTGGTGCTCTGCCCCTTGCCGGAGTGGCTGTACGCCACGGACCTTTTTGCCGTGGCGGGGTTCCCCTCCCCCGGCTTTTGGAGCACGGATTACTTTCCCCTGCTGCCCTGGTTCTTCCTGTTCTGCGCCGGGTACTTCCTGTGGGGGCTTCTCTCCCAAAGCGAGCGGGCCAAGGAACGGCTGGCGTCCGGCGTGCGCCCCCTGAGCTTTCTGGGCCGCCACAGCCTCATTATCTACCTGGCCCACCAGCCGGTGCTGATGGGGGTCTTTCTGGCGGTGGGCCAGCTGGCAGGTTAGCCTCTCCCCCCTGCATAAAAACGGGCATCCCCTGGCGGGATGCCCGCTTTCTTTTCCTGTGGCGGCTTTCGGGGCCGCGGGTCAGCGCACCGTGTCCCGGTTGATGGCGCAGAGAATCCCCTTGATGGAAGCAATGCCGATGTTGCTGTCCATGCCCACGCCAAAAAACGTCTCGTCCCCGCGGCGGAGCTGGATATAGCTGACCGCCTTGGAATCGGCGCCGGTGGCCACCGCGTGCTCGCTGTAGGAGACAAACTCGTATTCCGTCAGCCCCAAGGCCCGCAGGGCGTTGAAGAAGGCGTCGATGGGGCCGTTGCCCCGGCCCATCACTTCCTTATTCACCCGGTGGGTGCGGATGACGCCCTCAAAGTCCACCATCACCTGGCCCTGCCCGGCATTCTCCTCGAAAATCCGGTAGGTGAGCAGGTGGTAGGGGTGGAGAATCTCCAGGTACTCCCGCTGGAAGATGGCGAACACCTCCTGGGGGGAGAGCTCCCGCCCGGCCCGCTCGCAGGCGGCCTTCACCAGGGCGCCGAACTCCGGGTGCATGGCCCGGGGCAGCTGGTAGCCAAAGAACTGGCTCATCACAAAGGCGGCCCCGCCCTTGCCCGACTGGCTGTTGATGCGCACAATGGGCTCATACTGCCTGCCCAGATCCGCCGGGTCGATGGGCAGGTAGGGCACCTCCCAAGTGGGCAGGTTGTGCTCCTCCCTATAGCGAATCCCCTTGTTGATGGCGTCCTGGTGAGAGCCGGAGAAAGCTGTGAACACCAGCTCCCCGGCGTAGGGATGGCGGGGCCCCACTGCCATCTGGGTGCACTCCTCATAGACCTTTTTGATGTGGTTCATGTGGGAAAAATCCAGGCGGGAGTCCACCCCCTGGGAATAGAGGTTCATGGCCAGCACCATGATGTCCACGTTGCCGGTGCGCTCCCCGTTGCCAAAGAGGGTGCCCTCCACCCGCTGGGCCCCGGCCATCAGCCCCAGCTCTGTGGCGGCAATGGCCGTTCCCCGGTCGTTGTGGGGGTGGATGCTGATGACGGCGCTGTCCCGGTGGCGCAGATTGCGGCAGACATATTCCACCTGGTCGGCATAGGTGTTGGGGGTGCACAGCTCCACCGTGTTGGGCAGGTTGATGATGGCTTTGTTTTCCGGAGAAGCCCCCAGGGCCTCCAGCACCTGGTCGCAGATGAGCACGGAGTTCTCCACCTCTGTGCCGGAAAAGCTCTCGGGGGAATACTCATAGCGGATGCGGGTCTCGGGCTGGTCCCGCAGCAGCTCCTCCGTCAGGGAGCGGATGAGGCGGGCCCCCTCTACGGCGATGTCGATGACCCCCTGCATGTCCGTCTCAAAGACCACCTTCCGCTGGAGGGTGGAGGTGGAGTTGTAGAAGTGGACGATGACATTCTTGGCGCCCCGGATGGCCTGGAAGGTGCGTCGGATCAAATGCTCCCGGGCCTGGACCAGCACCTGGATGGTCACGTCCTCCGGGATGAGCTCCCCCTCGATGAGGGTGCGCAAAAGGGCGTACTCCGTCTCAGAAGAGGCGGGAAAGCCCACCTCGATCTCTTTAAAGCCCACTGCCGTAAGCATGCGGAAGAACTCCACCTTCTGCGCCGGATTCATGGGGGTGACCAGGGCCTGGTTGCCGTCCCGCAGGTCCACGCTGCACCAGGTGGGCGCTTTTCGGAGGGTCTTTTCCGGCCACGTCCTGTCCGGCAGATGGATGGGCGCAAAAGCCCTGTACTTTCGATACCCTTCATTCATATCAGGTCTGTCCTTTCCAACCACATTTTTCCCTTTGCCCGTGAAAAAACCCCGGACACGGCCATGCCATGTCCGGGGCGAATTGTTTTCGCGGTACCACCCGTGTTCAGAGCGGGCCCGCCCGCTCCCTTAGGGGCCCTGCGCAAAGGGCCCAGCGTATAACGCCGCCGCACGTCCTCCCCTACCCTGCTTCGGAGGAGGCAACTCCAGGATGAGCTATCCCGGCGGGGGCCCGCCCGCTTCCACCTGCCGCAGGCTCTCTGTGCGGCGCCCCGCCGTCTTATTCCCTTCACAGTCTTTGCTCTTTGATGGCATTATAGGACGGGAAGCCCCCCTTTGTCAAGCCTGAGTTTCCCCTTCTTCCCCCGTCCCCTTCGGGGCCGTCTTTTCGCCCCAGGCCCGGCCGGCGGCCTCCCGGGCGATATCCACCACCAGATGGTCGGGGCGCTGGCCCTCCTCCCCCTGGGGCAGGGTTTGGTAGACCTCCATCACCATCGAGCGCATCCACAGGCTGGGGGTAATGCGCACCGAATAGCCGCAGCCAGGCTGGCACATCCACTCATAGGGCTGGGCGCGGGGCAGCCCATAGGCGGAAAGCAGCCCCGTGATAACCCCGGCGTGGGTGCACAGCACCGCCTCTGTCCCCCCGGTGGCCATCAGGTTCTGCACCAGGGTCTCAAAGCCCCGGCACACCCGCTGCAAAAAGACCAGCCCGCTCTCCCCGTTGGGCGGGGCGGCCTGGCCCCCCTGCTCCATCCAGGAGAGGAACCGGGGGTCGGCTTGCAGCTCTTGGGCCGTTTTGTTCTCCCAGTCGCCAAAGTCGCACTCGGCCATCTCCAGAATGACCTCTGGGTCCGCCGCGGGATAGAGCAGCTTCAAGGTGTCCACGCAGCGGGTGGAGGGGCTGGCGTAAAAGGCCCCGGCCGAGGGGTAGCGGTAGCGGCGCTTCAGCTCCAGCAGGTCCTGGATGGACGAGGCCGCCAAGGGCGATTCGGTGCGGCCGATATAGCGGCCCTCCAGGTTGCCCTCGCAGGGCATGTTGCGGATGAGATGGATCACATATGACTGCATAAGCTGTCCTCCCTGGCCCAGCCAAAAAAGCGGGCTATTTTTCTACATGTTTCTTTGCCTTTATTTCTTCTATGGTATTTACTTTTCCGCGGCGCACTGTATAATTATAATAGATATTCTGGATATCCGTTTCCATTTTCGTCTTATTTGAGGGCACGGGAAAGGGATTTGGGCTTTCCCGGCGAGGATGGAGGTGTTCTGAATGGCGAACAACGATTTCCCACGGCTTTTGACACTGCTGCGGAAGGAACGGGGCCTCAGCCAGAAACAGGCGGCAACGGACCTGAAGGTTTCGCAAGCGCTTCTCTCCCACTATGAAAAAGGCATTCGAGAGTGCGGGCTGGACTTTTTGCTCCGGGCCGCGGAGTATTACGGCGTTTCCTGCGACTACCTGCTGGGGCGCACCTCCCACCGGGGGGCCGCACCCACCCCCGCCAGTCCCCCCAGAGAGGGTGGGGTAGGGGTTCGGGGCGGCAGCTCTACGGCAGAGACGCAGCGCAGGCTGCTGGTGGGCTCTCTCAATATTGTATTTGGTATTTTGAAAAAAATCAATAGCGAGGGGCTGACACGGCAGGTTTCCTCCTATTTTTCCTGCGCCGTGTACAAGATGTTCCGGCTGCTCTACTCTGCCCGGGGCAAGAACCCCCAAGAGGCTTTCTTCTTGGACCAGCGGCTTTATTCCGCCCAGGCGGACGCCCACATGACCCTGTCCGAGGCCAAGTCCCGCTATCTGCTGGAGGGCGGCAACCTGGAAAACGCCCAGGGCCTTCAGCAGGAGCAGCTGCCTGCCATCACGCCGGCCAGGCTGCAAAGCGCGGCCCCCCAATACGCCCCGGCCCTGCTGGAGCTGGTGCGCAGCATAGAACAAGAGCTCTCTACCCTGAAAGAGCCTTAAAAGCCCTGCGGGAAAGGCTTGGGCGGCGCACCCTTTGCCATATGGTATATTCTTTGCAACTTTATACATTTTGAAAAGCGGCAAACCCTCTGCCAGGGGGCTTGCCGTTTTTTCGCAGCCGCCCTTCTGGCCAGGGAGAAAAAATCCACAAAAAGGGAAAGCCGCAAAGGGCAAAGCTGGCAGGAGGGGAAAAAGTGAAATAGTATTTGTCATTTTCCACCGTTCTGTGGTAGAATAATAGAATGAATAGCTGCGGGCGCCCGCCCGCGGCTGACCGGGAGAAGGCGACACCTGCGGGAAAGGGCGTCCCTCTCTGAAAGACACACGAGAGAAAGGCAGGTATCTTCACCATGTGTGGATTCGTTGGCTTTATCGACGGCGGCGATACCCAGCAGGATGCCGGGGTGCTGCGCTCGATGACAGACGCCATTCGCCACCGCGGCCCCGATGACGCGGATTACTATATGGACGGCACCATCTCCCTGGGGTTCCGGCGGCTTTCCATCATCGACCTGGAGGGCGGCCGCCAGCCCATCCTCAACGAGGACGGGAGCAAGGT
The DNA here is from genome assembly GCF_025630755.1 of Acutalibacter sp. LFL-21. NCBI lineage: Bacteria > Bacillati > Bacillota > Clostridia > Eubacteriales > Acutalibacteraceae > Acutalibacter > Acutalibacter sp. LFL-21. The sequence goes on from NZ_JAOTNT010000006.1 coordinate 138,006, forward strand.
GCTCACCTTTAACGGGGAGATCTACAATTTTCAAGAGATCAAAAAGGACCTGCTGGCAGCGGGCCATGTGTTTAAAACCGCCACCGACTCGGAGGTGCTGCTGCACGGGTATGAGGAATACGGCACCGGGCTGCTGAACAAGCTGCGGGGCATGTTCGCCTTTGTCATCTGGGACAAGGAGAAACGGGAGCTTTTCGGCGCCCGGGATTTTTTCGGCATTAAGCCCCTGTACTACGCCAAGATGGGCCAAACCCTGATGTTCGGCTCGGAGATCAAGAGCTTTCTGCACCACCCACACTTTCAGAAAGAACTCAATGAGAAGGCGCTGGAGAGCTACCTCTCCTTCCAGTACTCCCCCGGGCCGGAGACCTTCTTTAAAAACGTGTACAAGATGCCCCCCGCCCACTGGTTCCGCTACAAGGGCGGGAAAATGGAGATCACCCGCTATTGGCTGCCCACCTTTCAGGCGGAGGAGGACAAGAGCCTGGACTACTGGGTGGACGAGATTGAAAAAACCTTTGATGACAGCGTGGAGGCCCACAAGATCTCTGACGTGGAGGTGGGCTCCTTCCTGTCCTCCGGGGTGGACAGCAGCTATGTGGCCTGCTCGGCCCATGTGGACAAGACCTTCACCGTGGGCTTTGACAACGGCACCAAGTACAACGAGATCAGCTACGCCCAAGAGCTCTCCGAGCAGATCCCGGTGAAGAACATCAGCCACATCATCACCCCAGAGGAGTTCTGGGGCACCTTCCCCAAAATCCAATACCACATGGACGAGCCCCTGGCGGACCCCTCTGCGGTGGCCCTGTACTTTGTGTGCAACACCGCCGCCCAGCACCTGAAGGTGGTGCTCTCTGGCGAGGGGGCGGACGAGATCTTCGGCGGGTACAACATCTACAAAGAGCCCCTGGAGATGCAGTGGTACGACAAGATCCCCTTCCCCATCCGCAAGCTTATCGGCAAGATCGCCGGGGCGCTGCCCGCCCACCGGGGCCTCAACTTCCTGGTGCGCCGGGGCAAGCGGCTGGAAGAGCGGTTCATCGGCAACGCCTACATGTTCACCCAGAAGGAGCGCCGCGCCATTTTGAAGCATCCGGCCGGGGCCCCCGCCCCGGAGGACTTGTGCAAGCCCTACTATGACATGGTGGCGGACAAGGACCCCGTGACTAAAATGCAGTTTGTGGACCTGAACATGTGGATGGTGGGGGACATCCTCTTAAAAGCCGACAAGATGAGCATGGCAAACTCTTTGGAGCTGCGGGTGCCCTTCCTGGACAAGAAGATTATGGCGCTGGCGGGGCGCATCCCCCTGAAGTACCGGGTCAACCAGGAGAACACCAAGTACGCCATGCGCAAGGCTGCCCTGCGCCGCATGCCCGAGAAATGGGCGGGCAAAAAGAAGCTGGGCTTCCCGGTGCCCACCCGGGTGTGGCTGAAAGAGGACAAGTACTACAACATCGTCAAGGAGGAGTTTTTGGGAGAGAACGCCCAGAAGTTCTTCCACACGGAGAAGCTGGTAAAGCTGCTGGACGACCACAAAAACGGCAAGGCGGACAACAGCCGCCGGGTGTGGACTGTGTACGCCTTTTTGATCTGGTATAAGCAATTTTTCAGCGAATCCCCCCGCGAAGCGGCGTAAAGTCTCTGCGTGCGCGCCGCAGGGCCAAAGGCCCGGAGGCGGGAAAAAGTTTTCGGTGCAGCCTTTTTCAAAAGGCTGCGACCTTAAAGAGCGCGCAGCGCATAGAGAAGAGCAGCGGCAGCGGCGCACGGCGCTGGTGCCCGGTGGGCACCGTTCAGCGCCGACCGAGGCGGCAGCCGAGAACGCAGGCGATAGCCGCTGGAGCGGTCGCGGTGGCACCCAGCTTTGAAACACCGCCGCCGCTTCCGCCAAAGGGCGGCGGGCGCTTGGGGCGGGTTTCAGGAGAGACTGGTGGTAACCTTTCTGGAAATGTGCCTTAGCACATTTCCAAGGGGGAACCCCCGACGAGGGTTCCCCCTGAGAAACGGCCCACTGGGCCCTTTCTCTAACCCCTTCCTGCGTTTGCCGAAGGCGACTAAGGCCGCAGGGGCGTCGCCCCCGCACCCCTACCACCTTTGAAAAGGTGGACGAAACTTTTACGTTTCTCCACCTAACCTGGGCGCGGGCTTTCCAGTTAGCGGCTCTCAGCCAGCTCCGGCGCCTTTAAGCGCCGTTCGCGTCTTGTCCCGCGGGGTCACCCGCCGCGACTTGAGTGCCCAGGCACTGGGCGGCCACGGACCCCAGGGCTTGGAATAAGAAAGTGTACAACAATGGCGCAAACCCGCATAAACACTGGGGTTTTCATTGTTGTACAGGTGTACAAGAATAAGGGAAAGCGTACAAGAACGGGGGATACTTGTACACCCCGACAACAATGGAAAGCCGCATAAACACTGGCTTTTTTCGATACTTGTACACTTTTGGATCTCAAGTAGGGAGCGCACAGAACGCGCCGCTCTCCTTTATCCTATCATTTCTATCACTGTAAGAGGGATGTACCATGAACCAGGAAATCCAGTTTCAGCCTGTCCTGCTGGGCAGCGATATCAACGTATACGGCATGGCCCGCTCCTTCCACCAGGAGTATGGCGTCAAGTCCGTGGCCATCGGCAAGGGCATTTTAGGCCCCTGCACCGCCAGCAAGATCGTCACTGTAGAGGTGGTGGAGCCCAACCTGGAGGACGACCAGGTGTTCGTCAAAACCCTGCTGGACTTCGCAAAGCGCTATGAAGGCAGCGGCAAAAAACTGCTGCTGGTGCCCTGCGGGGACAACTACATCAAGCTGCTGGTGCGCAACCAGGAGAAACTGCGGGGCGCCTATGTGTTCGAGTGCATCAGCGAGGAGCTGCTGATGCGCCTCTCCATCAAGGAGAGCTTCTACCAGGTGTGCACCGAGCACGGCTTCGCCTTCCCCAAGACCACCACCTGCTCCTATGAGAACTACAAGACCGTGGAGCTGCCCTTCGACTTCCCGGTCATCATCAAGCCCTCCAACTCGGTGGCCTATTGGAACTGCCGCTTCCCCCACAAGAAGAAGGTGTTTGTGGCCCAGAACAAGCAGGAGTACGACGCCATTCTGGAGGCCATCTACGGCTCCAGCTACAAGGACCACCTGATCTTGCAGGAGTACATCCCCGGGGACGACAGCAACATGCGGGTGATGAACTGCTACTGCGGCCGGGATGGGAAGGTAAAGCTCATCGCCCTGGGCAACGCCCTGCTGGAGGAGCACTCTCCCGAGGGCATCGGCAGCTACGCGGCCATCATCAACGGCTACGACGAGAAGCTGAACCAGCGGATGAAAAACTTTTTAGAGGGCATTGGCTATGTGGGCTTTGCCAACTTCGACATGAAGTACGACCAGCGGGACGGCACCTACAAGCTGTTTGAGATGAACCTGCGCCAGGGCCGCAGCAGCTACTACGTCACCGCCGCCGGGTACAACCTGGCCAAGTGGCTGGTGGACGACGTGATCTACCACAAGGACATGCCCTGCACCGTGGCCACCAACAAGGTGCTGTGGACCATCATCCCGGAGAAGATCATCTTCCAGTATGTGAAGAGCGAGAGCGCCAAGGCGGAGGCCCGGGCCCTTATCAAGGCGGGAAAGGTGTGCCACTCTTACTACTACGAGGGGGACCGGTCCCTCAAGCGCTGGGTGCACTACAAGAAGAACCAGTTCCACTATTTCGAGAAGTATAAGCGCTACTTTGGAAACAAGGGCCTTCGAGACTAGTCCGTGACCGGACAGGACAATTCGCGCTATGGGGCGGCGGCTACGGCCGCGCCTGTGCTGACAGCCAGCGCACGTCCGCGCCGTAGGCAAGTAAAAGTTTTTAGTCAAGTTTTTTTCAAAAAACTTGTGGGGTTTGGGGGCCGCTACGTCCCGGTGGGACGTTGCCTAGCGGCTGACCGAGGCGGCAGCCGAGACAACCCCAAGACCTTCCGGGGTTGCAAGGGGCAGCGCCCCTGCCCTCCTAAGCGCCAGCAAATACGGGGGACGGATGTCCCCAACTGGGAGGAATGCTATGAAAACACTGGGCATCATCGGAGGCATGGGGCCAATGGCCACCGCCTACCTGCTGGAGCTCATCATCCAGATGACTGCCGCGAAAACGGACCAGGAACACCTGGGCGCCGTTGTGCTGAACAACCCCCAGGTGCCGGACCGCACCGCCTTTATCCTGGATGAGGCGAACCCCTCTCCCCTGCCGGTGCTGGAGGGCATGGCCCACGCCCTGGAAAACCTGGGCTGCGGGGTGCTGTGCGCGCCCTGCGTCACCTCTCATTACTTTTACCAGGAGCTGGCGGGCTGTGTGAAGGTGCCCTTCCTCCACATGGTGGAGGAGACCGCCAAGGAGCTGCAAGCCGCCGGCAAACGCAAGGCCGGGATTCTGGCCACCACCGGCACCGTGCGCACCGGGCTCTTTCAGGGGGCTTTGGAAAAGCAGGGCCTGGGGTGGGCCGTGCCCAGCCAGCACGGGCAGGAGCTCATCATGTCCCTGATCTACGAGGACATCAAGGCGGGGCGCCAGCCCAATATGGGCAAGTTCCAGCGGGCCAGCGAGGAGCTCTTCGACCAGGGCTGCGACAGCGTCATCCTGGGCTGCACCGAGCTCTCTCTGGTGAAGAAGGACACGCCCCTGGGCCACGGCTACTTAGACGCCCTGGAGGTGCTCTCCAAACGGTGTGTGCAGGCCTGCGGGGCGCCCCTGAAGCCGGAATTTGAAGCATTGATCTCATAATCAAAAAAGGAGGACGTTGCCCATGTGTGGATTTGTGGGATTTCTGAATACACCCGAGGTGGGAAGCCCTGAAAACGTGGTGCGGGCAATGGCGGACCGGATTATCCACCGGGGGCCGGACGACGCGGACTACTATGTGGACGAGGGGATTTCCCTGGGGTTCCGGCGGCTTTCCATCATCGACCTGGAGGGCGGCCGCCAGCCCATCCTCAACGAGGACGGCACCAAGGTGCTGGTGTTCAACGGGGAGATCTACAATTTTCAAAGCCTGCGGGAGGACCTGTTGAAAAAGGGCCATGTGTTCAAAACCCGCACCGACTCGGAGACCATCCTCCACGGGTACGAGGAGTATGGCAAGGAGATCCTGCAAAAGCTGCGGGGCATGTTCGCCTTTGTCATCTGGGACAAGGAGAAGAAGGAGCTTTTCGGCGCCCGGGATATTTTCGGCATTAAGCCCTTCTACTACTACAAAAACGGGAACCAGTTCTTTGTGGGCTCAGAGATTAAGAGCTTTCTCTCCCATCCCTGCTTTGTGAAGGAGCTGGATGAGGAGAAGATTCCGGAGTACCTCTCCTATGAGTACATCCCCTACGAGAGCACCATCTTCAAAAACGTGTACAAGCTGCCGGGGGCCCACTGCTTCACCTACAAGGACGGCAAGCTGACGGTGGAGCGGTACTACCGCATCCAGTACAAGATTGAGGAGGACAAGCCCCTGGAGTACTGGGAGGAGCAGATCCAGAAGGAATTTGAGGAATCGGTGGCCATGCACCAGATTGCCGACGTGGAGGTGGGGTGCTTCCTGTCCTCTGGGGTGGACAGCAGCTATGTGGTGCGGGAGATCAGCAAGGGCACGGAAAAGGTGAAGACCTTCTCCGTGGGCTACACCGAGGAGAAGTACAGCGAGCTGCCCTACGCCCAGAAGTTCTCTCAGACCATTGGGGTGGAGAACATCTCCAACAAGGTCAGCGCCGATGAGTTTTTCGACGCGGTGCCCGAGATCCAGTACATGCTGGACGAGCCCCTGCCCAACCCCTCGGAAATCCCCCTGTACTTCCTGGCCCAGAACGCCCGGAAGTATGTGAAGGTGGTGCTCTCCGGCGAGGGGGCCGACGAGCTGTTCGGGGGCTACCCCATGTACCTGCAGGGGGGCCACTTTGCCCAGTACACCCGGAAGGTGCCCCGCCCGGTGCGAAAGCTGGCCGGGGCCGTGGCCAAGCGCCTGCCAGCGTTTAAGGGCAAACACTTTATCGTGCGGGGGGCAATGGAGCCCTACCAGCGGTTCATGCGGGCCAACTATGTGTTCACTGACCCCAAGGAGCGCCAGAAATATTTGAAGCGGCCCATCACCTCCAAGCTGCCGGAGGAGTACAGCAAGCGCTATTTCGACGAGGTGCCCCAGCTGGACGAGCCCACCCAGCTGCAGTATGTGGACATGCACACCTGGATGATTTACGACATCCTGCTGAAAGCGGACCGGATGAGCATGGCAAACTCTTTGGAGCTGCGGGTGCCCTTCCTGGACAAGAAGATGCTGGAGCTCTCCTGCCGCATTCCCAGCCGCTACCGGGCCGACTGCCAAAGCGAAACCACCAAGCGGGCCCTGCGGGCCGCGGCCCTGAAGCAGCTGCCGGAGGAGACCGCCAAGATGAAGAAGCTGGGCTTCCCGGTGCCCTTGTCCGACTGGCTGATGGAGGACAAGTACTACAACAAAGTAAAGGCCGCCTTTACAAGCGACATTGCGGAGAAGTTCTTCGTCACGTCTGAACTGATGAAGCTGCTGGACGACCACAAAGAGGGCAAGGCCAAGAACATGCAGAAAATCTGGTCTTTCTACTCCTTTATCGTGTGGTATGAGCAGTTCTTCGTGAAGAATTGAAGAGGGAAAGAAACCAAAAGGCACCGCCCACAAGGGCGGCGCCTTTCTTTTTGCGTCTTTCAGCTTTCCAGCTCGTTAACGGTGGACTCCCGGTCAATGATGAGCACCGTGCGGTAGGAAGGGTCCAGGGAGCGCACGGCCTGGTCAATGCGGGCCTTCAACTGCTGGTCGCTCTCTTGCAGGGAGAAGGGCACCGCCACGTCAAAGACGATGTTGGAGTGGGTGACGCCCCACACCACCCGGAAGTCGTGCATGGAGGCCCCTGGCACCACGGCCCGGAGAAGGGAGCGGACCTGCTCCCGCAGCTTGTTGGTGCGCTCGTCCTCGGTGACCACAGGGTCCAGGTGGATGACCAGATGGATGCCCAGCTCGGTTTCAAAATCCCGCTCAATGTTGTCAATAATGTCGTGGCTGATCAGGATGTCCCTCTCCGCGGGCACCTCGCAGTGGACGGAGGCAAAGCACTTGCCCTCTCCATAGTTGTGCACCGTCAAATCGTGGATGCCGAAGATGCCCTCGTAAGAGAGGATTTTCTCATAGATCTTCTTCACCAGCTCCGCGTCGGGGGCCACACCCAACAGGGGGTCCCCCGTCTCCATGATGAGCTTCACGCCGGAGACGACGATAAAAACCGCCACGGCCAGGCCCAAAACGCCGTCCAGGTTCACGCTGGTAGCCCGGGTAATCAGGGCCCCCAGCAGCACCACCGTGGTGGCGATGGCGTCGTTGCGGCTGTCGCTGGAGGTGGCAAACACCGTGTCAGAGTGGATGGTCCTCCCCACGCTGCGGTAGAAAAAGCACTGCCACAGCTTGATGAGCACCGAAACCCCTAAGATCCCCAGAGCCAGGGCGCTGAAGTCCGCGGGCTGGGGCGCCAGAATTTTCTGAACCGAGGTCATGCCCAGCTGCAGTCCCAAAAACAGGACAATGAAGGAGACGATCACCCCGGATAAATACTCTATGCGGGCGTGCCCAAAGGGGTGCTTTTCATCCGCCGGCTTGCCCGCCAGCTTAAAGCCCACCAGCATCACAATGGAGGAGCCGGAGTCCGTCAGGTTGTTCACGGCGTCTGCCATCACCGCCACGCTGCCAGAAAGAAAACCTGCCAACAGCTTGATGGCAAACAGCAGCAGGTTGGTGGCAATGCCAACAGCCCCTGCCACACGGCCGCTTTTCTCCCGCACGGCAGGCTCATCCCGTTCCCCATAGCCGGGAACCAGGGCCTTCATAATCTTTTGAAACAACAGCGATCTTCCCTTCCGTTTAAGTATCCGTTTTTCCGGACACCGCAACGCCCGGAAAGCTATTTCACAATGCTGTTCCCCTGGCTGTCGATGGCGACAATCAGCGGGAAATCCTTCAGCACCAACCGTTTGACAGACTCGCAGCCCAAATCTTCAAAGGCGATGACCTGGGCGCTTTCAATGCACTGGGCGGCCAAAGCCCCGGCCCCTCCAATGGCGCACAGGTAGACGGCTCCGTTGCGCTTCATGGCCTCTATAACCGCAGGGCTGCGCTTGCCCTTGCCGATCATGCACTTGAGGCCCAAATCCAGAAAGCGGGGGGTATAGGGGTCCATGCGGCCGCTGGTGGTGGGCCCGCAAGAGCCAATGGGAAGGCCCTCCGGCGCAGGGGTGGGCCCAGCATAATAGATGGCGGCGCCGTTCAGGTCATAGGGCGGGGCCTCTCCCCGGTCCAGCATCTGGGTGATGCGCTTGTGGGCAGCGTCCCGAGAGGTGTAGCACACCCCAGAGAGCAGCACCCGCTGCCCCGCCCGCAGGGCAGGGGCCACCTGAGCCATGTCCTCCGTGTTCACGCGCAGCTCTGCCATCTTATTTCTCCCAGAAAAACTCAATGTATTCCCCCATAGGGCCCCAGCAGAAGGCGATGCGGATGGGGCTGCCCGCCAGCTCCACATCCTTGGGCTCTACGGCAATCTCATACCCGGCCTGGCGGACACGCTCCACCAGCTCGTCCACCCGGCTGGTGGCAAAAGCGATGTGGTCCAGGGCGCCGCCTTTGGCGGCGGGCTCTTCGCCGTTTAAGATTTCCATGCAGGAGTTGTCCCCGCAGGAGACCATCAGGCAGGGGCGCTGGGGGTCTCCCCAGCTCTTTTTCACCTCAAAGCCCAGCAGCTGGGTGTAAAATTCCACGGTCTTCTCATACTGCTCCGCGGTGGGTTTCAGGGCGATGTGATGCACGCCGTCGATCCATTGGCTCATAGATAGTCCTCCCTAATATTTGAATTCATAAAAAAAGGGATGCCGCCCGGGGCGGCTCCCTTTTTTCCCACTAATCCTGTACGGGCGCTTTTGCCCAATCACTTCCGGTTGAAAATGGACATGATATCCGTAAAGGTGTCATCATCGTCGATGACAGCCGGGTCCACCTGGGGCTTGGAGCTCCGGCTGGAACGAGAGGTGCTGGAGGACTCGGAGGAAGAGGTGTTCAGATAGTCCTCGCCATCCAGGTCCAGATCTACCTCCGCGGCCGGGGACTTCTTCTCCCCTTCCAGGCCCTGAAAGCCCGTGGCAATCACTGTGACAGACATTTCATCTTCCATGTTCTCGTCGAAGGTAGCGCCCCAAATGATGTTGGCGTCCTCGTGGGCGCGTTCGGTGACGATCTGAGAAGCGGTGTCGATCTCGTCCAAGGCGATGTCGGGAGAAGAGGTGATGTTGATGATAACGCCCTTCGCACCGGCAATCTTGGTCTCCAGCAGGGGGCTGGAGATGGCTGCCATTGCGGCCTGCTCTGCCTTATCCTTGCCGCTGGCATGGCCCACGCCCATATGGGCATAGCCTGCGTTCTGCATGACGGACTTCACGTCCTCGAAGTCCAGGTTGACAATGCCGGGCAGCTGAATCAAGTCGGAGATGGACTGCACACCCTGGCGCAGCACATCGTCGGCCACGATGAAAGCGTTGGCCAAGGTGATGCGCTCTTCGCTGACCAGCTTCAGGCGCTCGTTGGGGATGACCACCAGAGAGTCCACCTGCTCCCGCAGGGCGGCAATGCCCTTTTCGGCCTGCTCCATGCGGCGGCGGCCCTCAAAGGCAAAGGGCTTGGTGACAATGCCCACGGTGAGAGCACCCTGTTCCCGGGCGATCTGGGCCACCTTGGGGGCTGCGCCAGTGCCGGTGCCGCCGCCCATTCCAGCGGTGATGAACACCATGTCGGCGTCCTTAAGCACGTTTGCAATGGCCTCGCGGCTCTCATCCGCAGCCTTCTCGCCCACCTCGGGCTTAGAACCGGCGCCCCGGCCCTGGGTCAGCTTTTCACCGATCTGGATTTTCACGCTGGCCTGAGAGCGCTGCAGCGCTTGCTTATCGGTGTTCATGCACACCAGCTCCACGCTGCGCACGCCGGCGCTGGCAATGCGGTTGACAGCGTTGCCGCCGCCGCCGCCCACACCGATCACTTTTATCGTCTGAGGAGTTTCATCGAGCAGGTTGTCAACTTCAAAAGGCATGTTAGTTCCTCCTTGGCTTTTTACGATTCCGGGCGTATCTATCCTTCTGTAAAGCCCTTGGCATTACATTTTTTCTAGACTGCTATATGGTATAATCTATCACTTTTCCGGGAGAATTTCAAGGAATTTCTTGAAAAAACCGGCCTAAAACAGAAACTTTCTGCGGCCCAAGCCCGCCCCATGGGAAATTTCACAAGACAGCGGGAGCCCCCTCTGGAAAAACCGGTGCTTTTAGCGAAGTCAACCGGTGAAAATCGTGCTGGGAATATCGCTGCCCCGCCCGCTTTCCTGGGTGGAAGAGTTCTCTTCCCCGCCGGTCTCCCCTTCTGCGCCGTCCGCCGCGCTGGAACTGGAGTCTTCCGAGGAAGTGCTGCCAGCGGCGTCCCCCGCGGCCCCTGAACTGCCGCCGTCCTCTCCTGCGGCAGAAGAAGCGCTGCTCCCGGCAGACTCTGTAAAGTAGGCTTTCTTTACATCCCCTGCCAAGGTCAGGTCCAGGGTCCCGTACTCATCCTGGGCAATGTGCACCGGGTCCGTGCTGGTGACCAGGCCATAGCCATAGGTCAGCTTGTATTCCAGGTCCACCGTATTCCCCAGCTGGAACAGCACCCTGTCCTGGTAGCTCAGGGTGATGTTGTACAGATCGGTCAGATCCAGGGCGGTAAACTCGCCAACGCCACCCAAATCCACCAAGGTGGAGAGGATGGTTTCCAGGGCCTGCTGGACAGAGGCGTCCTCCACCTGCAGCGTGCTGCCCACCACCGGGTCTTTCAGGGTCAGCCCTGTGATCTGCATAACCCCCTCCAACGGCTGGGTGGCCTCCTCCAGGATCTTGCCCTTTCCACTGATGATAAACCACTGGCTGCCGCTCTGCACGCAGGCCGCCTGCTGGGCCGCCGTAATGTGGATCTCCAAGCCGCTGGGGAAGTGGCGCAGGATCTGGGCGTCCTCCACATAGGGAAGCTGCTCCTCCAGGGCTGCCTCTTGTTCGCCTGTGGTGAGCAAGGCCAGGTTATCCCCTTCCTGGTAGCCGCAGAGCTCCAGAATGGCAGAGGGATCGTAGACCTGGTCGCCGGTGACCTCGATTGTGCGCACCTTGAACAGCAGGAAGACGCACACAAAGGCGGTAACAGCCGCCATCGCCAGCAGGGTGAACGCCAGCAGAAACCGGCGGGCGGCCTTCCCCATGGGCTTGCGGGGCCGCTCCCTGCCCTGCGGCCGGCGGGGTTGGGAAGGCGGCCTGCGGCGGGGGTCCCTCCCCCCTTGGGAACGCCCTTGCCGCGGCTCTTTTTTTGGGCTCTCTCGGGCGGGCTTATCCCTGCCCCGCCGGGAGGAGGGGCGCCGGGCAGGCCGCTGGGGCTCTCTGGGGGGGCGGGGCGGCGTCTCCTCCCCGCGGGAGTTGATGTCGATGAACTCATAGCCCTCCCAGGGGTCCCGGTCTCTGCGGTCCTGTCTCATTGGCGTTCCCTCCTTTCTTTTTTCATTCCATCTTCCCAGGGGAGTCCTCCACCTCTCGGATGCGGGCCCCCAAATCTGCCAGGCTGCCGGCCAGGTCCTCATAGCCCCGGCGGATATGCTCTTCCCCCTCCACCAGGGTGCGGCCCTGAGCGGCCAGCCCCGCCACCACCAGGGCGGCGCCGCCCCGCAGGTCGCAGGCTGTAACAGGGGCTCCCCGCAGCTGCTCCACCCCTTCTACAATGGCCACCTTGCCCTCCACCTTGATCTTCGCCCCAAGCCGCTGCAAGCCCTCTGCGTGCTTGTAGCGGTTCTCGAAGATGTTCTCCACGAAGATGCTGGTGCCCCGGCCCACAGCGGCCATGCTCATCACCACGGGCTGGGCGTCGGTGGGGAAGCCGGGATAGGGCATGGTGCGGATGTGGCGCACTGCGTTCAGGCGCCGGGGCGCCATGATGTTCAGGGCCCGGCCCAGTTGCCGCACCGAGCAGCCCGCCTGCTCAAAGGGGGAGAGCATGGGCAGGATGTGGGTGTTGTCCACGTCCCGCAGGGTGACGTTGCCCCCTGTCACCGCGGCGGCGGCCATGTAGGTCACCGTGGCAATGCGGTCCGGCATGACGGTGTGTTCGCAGCCGAAAAGCTCCTTGACCCCGTCGATGATGACACAGCTCTCCCCCGCCCCGTAGACGCGGCCCCCGCATCGGTTCAGGTAGGCGCACAGGTCGATGATCTCCGGTTCCCGGGCGGCGTTGGCGATGATGGTAGTGCCCTGGGAGCACACCGAGGCCAGGATCACGTTCTCCGTGGCCCCCACGCTGGGGAAGCTGAGGGAGATGTAGGTGCCCTGGATGCCCTCTGGGGCCCGGCAGTGCAGGCAGCCGCCGGACTCTTGGATCTCCACCCCCAGCTTTTCCAGGGCCTCGATGTGCAGGTCGATGGGGCGGGGGCCCAGCTCGCAGCCGCCGGGGAACGTGAGCTCCGCCTCTCCGCACCGGGAGACGATGGCCCCCAGGAACACAATGGAGGAGCGCATGCCCCGCATCAAGTCCGGGGGCACCTGGCAGCATGTCATGGAGTTATCCACCACCAGGCTGCCCTCTTCCCAGTGGCAGCGGCTTCCCAAGTGTTCCAGGATGCGCACCGCCGTGTCCACGTCTGAGAGCCGGGGACAATTATGTAATACGGTCTGTCCCCGGCACAGCACTGTGGCCGCCAGCAGCGGCAGGGTGCTGTTCTTCGCGCCTTGGACCTTCAGCTCCCCGCTGAGCTCCGCTGGGCCGTCAATGACGATCATAAGCAAACACCTCACCCAATTCAGCATACGCCATACTATGTGGCTTGCTGGATTTGGGTGCGGGCGTTCACTGGCCGGCGGCGGACTTGATGACCCTGTAGATGCGGTCGTTAGCGTCCAGAATCTCCATCTTCCCCGCGTTCTCCCCCAGAGAGCGCAGGCGCTCCGGGTCGGAGAGGATGCTGCGGACCTTCTCCCAGAGGGCCGGGCCGGTCAGGTCCTTTTCCTCGATGATCTCCGCGGCGCCCCGGTTAACCAGGGCCATGGCGTTGTGGAACTGGTGGTTCTCCGCCACGTTGGGAGAGGGGATGAGGATGGAGGCCTTGGCCTTGGCCTCGATCTCCGTCAGGGTCATGGCCCCGGCCCGGCCGATGACCAGATCCGCCGCGGACAGGCACTGGGGCATGTTGTTGATGTACTCCAGCAGGCGGATCTGGGGCTGCTGCTCCACATCCAGGACCAGATCCCTGACCTCGTCCAGGAACTTCTCATCGTGGGAGCCATAGCCGTGGATGTGCTGGTATTCGCCGGTTTTCGCGCTTTGGGCCAGCATATAGGCCGCCGCCTTGTTCAGGGCGGAGGCCCCCAGGCTGCCCCCAAAGGACAGCACCACCGGCCGGTCATCCAGGCCCAGCTCTTTGCGGGAGGACTCCCGCTCCGCGGCCAGCACCTCTCCCCGCACCGGGTTGCCGGTGACCACGCAGTTGACGGAGCTGTCGAAGTACTTCTTGGCGTCGGGCACGGCCAGCATCACCGTTTTCACGGATTTGGCCAGCATTTTGGTGGTGACGCCGGGGTAGGCGTTGGACTCGTGGATGACGCAGGGGATGCCCAGCTTGGCGGCCTCCCGGATGACCGGGCCGCTGACATAGCCCCCGGTGCCCACGCACACATCCGGCCCGAAGGCTTTGATGATGCGCTTGGCCTCGGCGCTGGCGGTGAACACCCGCACCACGGTCTGGGCGTTGCGCACCAGGTTCTTGGGCGTCAGCTTCCGCTGAAAGCCGGAGATGTGCACGGTCTGGATCTCGAACCCCGCCTGGGGAACCAGGCGCTCCTCCATGCCCCCCTTGTTCCCCACATAGAGAATCTGGGCGTCCGGCTCCTTTTGGAGCAGGTAGCCCGCCGCCGCCAGGGCCGGGTTGATGTGCCCCGCGGTGCCGCCGCCGGTGAAGAGAACTTTCATTCCAAATCTACTTCCTTTCCCTCTGTTTGGAAAAAATCGGTGCCTGCCGCTTTATGTCTTCTCGATATTGGAAGAGCGGGAGATGTTCAGCAAAATGCCCATCTCTCCCAGCAGCATCAATAGGGCGGTGCCGCCATAACTGAAAAAGGGCAGGCTGATGCCGGTGTTGGGGATGGTGTTGGTCACCACGCAGATGTTCAGCACCGCCTGCAGTCCCACCTGGAAGGTGATGCCCAGGCCCAGCAGCATGCCGAACTTATCCTTGGCGTGGATGGAAATATACACACCCCGCCAGATCAGCAGGGCAAAGAGGACGATGATGACCAGGGCCCCCACCATGCCCAGCTCTTCGCAGACAATGGCGAAGATAAAGTCGTTCTGGGGCTCGGGCAGATAGAGGTATTTCTGGCGGGACTGGCCCAGGCCCACGCCCAGCAGGCCGCCGGAGCCGATGGCGTACAGGGACTGGCGGGTCTGGTGGGTGGCGTCCCGGCTGAGCTCTGTGGAGAAGGGGTCCAGCCAAATGGTGATACGGCTCATTTGATAACCGCCCTTGGTGAGCAGCAGCAAGACAAGCCCCACCCCCAGCACGATGCCACCAATGACGAACCACCGGGGCTTGGTGCCCCCCACGAACATGAGGATGGCGCCCAGCATCAGGATGATGAGGGTGGCGGAAAGGTGGCTCTCCAAAAAAATCAGCGCGGCAACCAGGCCCATAATGCCCACATAGGGCACCACGCCGTAGCGGAAGGTGCCCATTCTATCCAGGTTCTGGGAAATCATGTGGGCAAACAGCACGATCAGCCCGAACTTGGCGATCTCGGAGGGCTGGAAGGACACGATGCCGAAGTCCAGCCAGCGGGTGGCGTCGCCCTCCGGCGGGGCGATGGACTCGATGTGGGCGTACCGGCACACCAGCAGGAACACCAGCAAAAACACAGCGATGCCGAAGATCACCACAGCCAGCTTGTGGAAGTGGTGGTAATCAAAGGTTGAAATGACCAGCATGGCTACTACCCCAAACACGGCAAAGGCCGCCTGCCGGGAGATGAAGAAATAGCTGTTGCCGTAGTAATAATAGCTGTAAGCGTAGCTGGCAGAGAAGAGCATGACCAACCCAATGGCCAGCAGCACCAAAATGAAAATCAGCAGGGGCATATCCAGCCCTGCGCCCAGGCTGAAGAGCTTATACCGGACGGGCCGGCGTTTGCGTTCCCTCTCCTGGGGGGGCGCCTCCCGCTGGGGAGCGCGGGGCGGCCGGTAACTGGGCACCCGGCGCAGGCCGCGGGCAGTCCTTCCCACTGCAGCCATAGCGATTCCTCCTTTCTGCGCAGCTTCTCAGCCGCGTTTCCAAGTCTCTGACAAAACAAGCGTCTCCGCTTTTCACGGGAGCCCTTCCATCCCTGTTATTCTGTCCACCGGGAGGAGCGCTCAAACGGCGCCCGTGGAGTTTTTCCACGGATTTACACGCCGAAGGCGACGCACAGCAGGGCCACCGCGCCGCCCAACAGGGCCACAAAGCCAAAGACAGCGCAGATCTTCACCTCGCTCCAGCCGCACATCTCAAAATGGTGGTGGATGGGGGACATTTTGAACAGGC
Organism: Acutalibacter sp. LFL-21; assembly: GCF_025630755.1. NCBI lineage: Bacteria > Bacillati > Bacillota > Clostridia > Eubacteriales > Acutalibacteraceae > Acutalibacter > Acutalibacter sp. LFL-21. The sequence goes on from NZ_JAOTNT010000006.1 coordinate 153,659, forward strand.
GCTTGCCGTGAGTGGCCTTGAAGTAGGTGACCTGCAGCACCACAGAGAGGATCTCACACAGGTACACAAAGCCCACGGGCAGCAGCAGGATGGGCAGGTCCAGGCCAAAGGCCAGGGCGCACACCATGCCCCCCATGAACAGGGAGCCCGTGTCCCCCATGAACACCTTGGCGGGGTGCCAGTTCCACAGGAGGAACCCCACGCAGGCCGCCGCCGAGGCAAACCCCAGGGCGGACAGGCCCGCCATGGAGAGCATGCCCGCGCACAGGGCAAAGCTCAAAAAGGCAAAGAAGGAAACCGTGGTGTTCAGCCCGTCGATGCCGTCGGTAAAGTTGACGGCGTTGGTGACGCCCACAATGACAATGGCGGCCAAGGGGTAGTAAAACCACCACAGGTCTATCTTCCCCACAAAGGGGATGGTGGTGGCCGTGTTGCCGCCTGCCAGGGCCACAGAAACCAGATAGGCCGCCGCCACGGCAAACTGCAGCACCAGCTTCTGCCGCTCCGTAAGGCCCAGGTTCCGCTTTTTCACAATGCCGATGTAGTCATCCATAAAGCCAATGGCGCCAAAGGCCACCGCCATGCCAAGGCCCGCGAAGACCTTCACCTTCATCAGCAGGGTCTCTTCCATGCCCAAAGAGTAGAACACCGGCAGGCAGCCCATCATCGCCACCGCAATGCCCAGGATGAACATGAGGCCGCCCATGGTGGGGGTGCCCTGCTTGCTCTTATGCCAGCTTGGGCCCACCTCCCGGATGGTCTGGCCGAACTTCAGCTTGTGGAGGAAGGGGATCATCCACTTCCCCAGCGCAGCGGTGACGGCAAAGGCGATCACCGAAACCAGCAAGAACAATGTGCCGCTCATTTTTCCTAACCCCTCTCGTTGCGATTCCGTTGCTTTCGCCCGGCGTCAGCCGGCGCCCGTCTCTGTGTTGGCGGTGTCCACAAAGGTCAAGGTGATCACCGTGCCCTGTTTCACCTGCTCGCCAGCCTCTATGCTCTGGGCCGTGACCGTGGCGGTCTCCGCAGAGGAGCCGCTGACACTGATCTGCACCATGTTCAGGCCCGCCACATAGTTGGCATCCGCCACCGTGTAGCCGGTGAAGTCCGGCACCGTCACATAGGTGGAGCTCTCGTCATAGCCGCTGGTATACAGCACCACCGTGCCCTCCTTGGGCACTGCGCTGCCGCCGGCAGGCACCTGCTCCGTCACTGTGATGGCGGCGGGATCGCTCTCATCCCCCACCACCGAGTAGGACAGCCCAGCCTCCTCCAGCTCCGCGTAGGCCTGCTCCAGCGTCATGCCGGTGACTGTGGGAGCCATCGTATCCAGGTTGGCATACTCCTCTTCGTTGTACTGGGCCTCTACGCCCAGGTAGGGGAGCAGCTCCTCCATCATCTTGGCGAAGTAGGGCCCGGCCACGGCGTTGCCGCCGTTGTAGCCGCCGTTGGTGTCGTCATCGGGCTCATCAAAGAACACCAGCAGGGCGTATTTAGGGTCCTCCGCTGGGGCGAAGCCGCAGTAGGAGGCAATGTACTCCATATCCTGGGTGCGGTCCTCGTTCCACTTATCCACCTTCTCCGAGGTGCCCGTCTTGCCGCAGACCCGGTAGCCGGCCACATAGCCGCCGCTGGCGCTGCCGCTCTCGGCGTTCTGCTGGAGAATGTCGATGATGGCGTCGCAGGTTTCCTGGGAGATCACCTGCCGGCGGGTGCTGGTATCGGCGGTCTCCACGATGTTCCCGTCCTGGTCCACGACGCGGTCCATCACATGGGGAGTGACCAGGTTGCCGCCGTTGGCGATGGCCGCCGCGGCGGTGATCATGTGCAGAGGCGTGATGGAGAAGTTCTGCCCAAAGGATTCCACCGCCAGGTCAGAGGGGGTGTTGATCAGGTCCGTCACGCTGTGGAACAGGGTGACGGCCTCACCGGGCAGGTCGATACCGGTGCTTTCGGTAAAGCCGAAGGCCTCCCGGTATTTGGCGAAGGTTTCGCCCCCCAACAGCTGGCCGATGTAGATGGTATAGGGGTTGCAGGAGTTGCACAGACCGTCCCGGAAGGTTTCCAGGCCGTGGCCGGTGGTCCGCCAGCAGTTGATGGGATAGGGCCAGCCCTCCACGGTGATGCCGCCGGTGCAGGTGTAGGTGGTCTGCTCGGTGACCACGCCCTCCTCCAGGCCCATGGCGTAGGTACACATCTTGAACACAGAGCCGGGGTAGTAGGTGTCAGAGACAGCCTTGTTCCGCCACTGCTTCAGCTGGGCCTCGTTGAAGGCCGCGTCCTGCTCGTCCTCGGGCAGGGCGTCGATCTGGGCCTGCAGGTTCTCGTCGTAGATGGTAAAGGGGTCGTTGGGGTCATAGGAAGGGGTGGTGGCCAGGCCCAGAATGGCCCCGGTGTCCACGTCCATCATAATGGCCACGGCGCCGTTCTTCACGTTGAACTGGTCCACGCCCTCTGCCAGGTATTTTTCCAAGACGCTCTGCACGGTCTCATCAATGGTGAGCACCAGGTTGTTGCCATCCTGGGCCTCCACATACTGCTCATACTCAAAGGGCATATCGGTGCCCAAGGCATTGCGGGAGGAGATCAGCCGCCCAGAGGTGCCCCGCAGCTCCGTGTCGTACTGCAGCTCCACCCCGTCCAGGCCCTGGCCGTCGGTGCCGGTAAATCCCAGCACCGTGGAGGCCACCGTCCCATAGGGGTAATAGCGCTTGTAATCCTCAATAAGGCGCACGCCGGAGGAGATGTCGTTATCCTCTAAAAACTGGTTGATCTCATCCCGCACGCTGGTCTCCACCTTGCGCTTCAAATAGACAAAGTAAGAGTTGCCCTGGGTCTTTTCATAGACCTCTGTCTCGTCCATATCCAAGATGGAGGCCAGCCCAGAGGCTACCTTCTGCCTGGTTGCCTCTGGGTCATCATAGTCTGCAAAATAGGCGGGCTCCAGCACCACGGTCCACACGCTGGCACTTTGGGCCAGCACCTTGCCAGTGGCATCGTAAATCGTGCCGCGCATAGCATTAAGCGTGGTGCTGGTCAGGCTTTGGTCCAGCGCCGCCGTACTCATCTCCTCCCCGCGGAGGATCTGCCACCGGAAGAGGCTGACCACCACAGCGCCAAAGCCCAGGAATACCAGCACCGCGGTGATCCCCAGGGCCTTGCGCCACATTTTTTCTGTCGTTCCCTTTGCCAACTGCATCCACCACCTTCTGGTTGGTCATCCTCATCTAAAGCCCCGATGGAAGCAAAATGAGAGTCAAGATCTCTCTTGGCTCTCCTCCCTCTCATACAAAATAAGGCCCCGCACTATCCTATTCCCTCTCCAGCCCCGATATGCCGGGCTGGGCCTTATGGGAGGTATTATAGCACAAAGGCCATGCGCTTGCAAATAAATGCGGCCCGCGCAACCGTGGGCCGCATCCCTTTGCATGTCAGGGGAACGGTCCCCTGCAGGGATAAGCGCCTCTGGGCCCTTCCTTGAGAAATGCCCTGCCGCCCATCCAAAATTCTATCAAAACCCCATATATATGTCACACGGCGCGTCGCCGCGCGGTATTGCAGCCCTCTCAAGCAAACCAGGAGACCACGGTGGACCACAGCTTATCCAGGAAGGAGCCCCCGCTGGCCTGGCGCACCACAGCGCCCTGATCCTCTTCTGCCACGTTTACATAGGTGACTTGGTCGCTGACCACCTTTTTCATCCCCAGCTCTTGGGTGGCGTATTCCTCCACCTGAGAGCCGTTCATCTGCTGGGAGGCCTCCATGTTCAGCTGCACCTCCAAGCTCTCCGCCTCCTCCAGCTGCTGAGTGGTGGTATTGATCTGGTCCGTCAGCTCTGTCAGCTGCACCTGGTTATACACCACCAGCGTGACCGTGGAGAAGATCACCCCAAAGCAGAGCACCGCGGCCCCTCTGCGCAAAAAATGCCTGCGGGGCTTTTTCTTCTTTCCCTGCTGGGGCAGCTCCACCACCTTTTCCCGGGCCGCCTGCTGCTCTTCCCTGCGTGGTTCCCGCTCGGGGAGCGCCTCCAACCGCACAGTGTTGTCCCTGCGCTCTTCAAACAGAGAAAGATCGTAGGCCGCCGAAGAATATCTGGACATAGCGTGCTCCTTTCCTGTAAACTAAAGGAATGGGCTTTCACCCCTCCTGCGGGAGCTTTTCAATCACCCGCAGCCGGGCGCTGCGCGCCCGTGGGTTTTCTGCCACCTCAGCCTCTGAGGGGGCCAGCCCTTTTTTGTAAACAAGCGTTCCCTGGGGCTTTCGCCCACAGACACACACGGGGAAATCCTTGGGGCAGATGCACCCCTGACACCAATCGTGCATCTGCTGCTTGACGATCCTGTCCTCTAAGGAGTGAAAGGTGATCACCGCCAGGCGGCCGCCGGGCTTCAACAGCCCAAAGCCAGCCTGCAGCCCCTCTCGAAGCCGGTCAAGCTCCCCGTTGACGGCAATGCGCAGCGCCTGGAAGGTCTTGCGGGCCGGATGGCCCTCTCCCCGCCGCACCGCCGCTGGAACAGAGGCTTTGATGATCTCCGCCAGCTGAGCAGTGGTCTCAATGGGGGCCTGTTCCCGGGCTTGGACAATGCCCTGGGCAATGCGCCGGGCGCTGCGGTCCTCCCCATAGCGGAAGATGATATCCGCCAGCTCCTGCTGCCCCAGTGTGTTCACCAAGTCCCTGGCGGAGGGGCCCTCTTTGCTCATGCGCATATCCAGGGGCGCGTCGTGATGATAGGAGAAGCCGCGCTCCGGCGTATCCAGCTGATAGGAGGACACCCCAATGTCCAAAAGCACCCCATCCACCGCGTCTATCCCCTGGGCCCGGGCCAGCTCTGCCATTTGGGAGAAGTTGCCCCGCACCCGGATGGACTGGGGATAAGGGGCCAGCCGCTTCCCGGCGGCCTGGATGGCATCTGGGTCCTGGTCGATGGAGAGAAGGCGCCCTGTGGTCAGCTGCTTCAAGATAGCCTCAGAGTGGCCGCCGCCCCCCATGGTGCCGTCGATATAGGTTCCCTCTGGCCGGATGGCCAGAGAACGGATGGTTTCCTCAAATAATACCGGTTTGTGATGAAATTCCATGCTCACACCCGCCTTAGAAATCCAGCAGGCTCATGGCGGCCTCAATGGCCTCGTCAGTTTGGTTCTGATTGTAGGCGTTCCAACGGGCAGTGTCCCAGATCTCGGCCCGCACTGCCGCGCCGATCACCGTGACATCCTTTTCCAGCCCCGCGTGTTCCCGCAGGTTCTGGGGGATGAGGATGCGCCCCTGCTTGTCCGGCTCCACTTCGGCGGCGCCGGAAAAGAAGAACCGCTGGATGGCCTTGCCCTGCGCCAGGGGAAGGCTTCCCACCTTTTCCACAAGGTTGTCCCATTGGGCCCTGGAAAGCACAAAAAGGCATCCGTCAAGGCCCTTGCACACATAGAAGGTGTCGCCCAGGTCTTCACGGAATTTGGAGGGCACGGTAACCCGGCCCTTTAAATCCATATTATGTTGATACTCGCCTGTCAACATAACCGCAGTGCCTTTCCCTTTCCTAGACAGGCGGCTGGGGCTGAGAGGGGAACCGGTGGCACCGGAAACCACTTTTCCCCCACCATATGGAACTTTAACCCACTTTCCACCACCTGATGCCCTTTATTATAAAACATCTCCCCTTTAAAAGCAACCGGGAAATCCGCAAAAATCCTGGAAAATCCTAGAATCGAAGGTATGTTCCCCACAAGATGGAAGGGAACAAAAATTCCCCTCACTACATGTAGTGAGGGGAAGAATTTGCCGAACCCTTTCTTGGCTATTTTCGCCAACAAATCAAAATAATATTTGGAGATTTTCTCTTACAGCTGAGAATTTCTCTGAGAGGTCTTAATGCTCTGCCGGGTCTTGCGCAGCTCGGCCAGGTTTTCCGAAAGGGATTCGTCTGCACGGCGCATCAAATCCTCCACATAGTCGCTGCTGGCCTTGCGCATCTCCTTAAACTTCTGCTGGGCCTGGGCAATCAGCTCATTGGCCTTCTGCTGGGCCTGGCGGACAATCTCATCCTGGCTGACCATCGCCTTGGCCTTTTCCTCCGCCACGCGGATGATGGTTTCCGCCTCTCGCTCCGCCTCGCTGATAATCTGGCCCCGGTCTGCCACAATGGCCTTGGCCTGGCGCACCTCGGCAGGGATCTCATCCTTAATTTCGTCTAAGATCTGGCGGACTTCTTCCCCATCCACAAAAACCTTTCCTGCGGAAAGGGGCATCTTCCAGCCCTTATCGAGCACGTCGTACATTTCGTCGATCAGATCTTCAATGGTAGCCTGGTTGTTGCTCATGGTGAACCCATTCCTTTCTTCTCTTCCGCTGGTCTTCCCCGAAAAAGGGAACCGCGTTCTATTCCACGGGCAAGGCAGGGCCGCGCCCGGAAGATGCTCTCCTTACAGCCGGCCGCAGAGCCGGTCCTGGATGGTCTCTAAAATACACGAAGGCACAAAGGGGGAAATGTCCCCTCCGAAGCCAGCCACCTGCTTGACCATGCTGGAGCTTAAAAACATATTCTCCGCGCTGGTTGCCAGGAACATGGTCTCCAACTCGGGATTCAGCTTCTTGTTGGTCAGCGCCTGCTGAAACTCATACTCAAAATCAGACAGGGCCCGCAGCCCCTTCACCACCACCATGGCGCCCCGGCGCTTGGCGTAGTCGGCCAGCAGGCCGTCCACCTTGTCGATTTCCACATTCCGCAGCCCTTCTGCCTGGGTGGCGCGGCGAAGCAGCTCCATGCGCTCTTCCACCGTGAAGCTGGCATGCTTCTCCGGGTTAGTGGGCACCCCAACAATAAGCTGGTCAAAGATTCTGCTGGCCCGCACAATGATGTCCAGGTGCCCCAGCGTTACCGGGTCAAAGCTGCCAGGATAGACGGCAAGTTTCATGGTATCTCTCTCCTTTCCAGGCGGCCCCGGCCTTATGCCCCGGGGGCCCCTTTCCCACCCGGGACTTCCTCGGGCGGACGGTAGGCAGTGAGCATAATCTTTCCATAGCGGTAGCTTTTGTGCCGGGCAAAGCCCCCCGCTGTTTCAGGAAGGACCTCTTCCTTCGGGTGCTCGCAGAGAATCACCCCGCCGGGATTCATAACCTCCGCTACCAAGGGCAGAGCCTGCTCCAGCAGGCCGGTGCGGTAAGGCGGGTCCAAAAAAGCCACGTCAAAACGGTCCCGGCAGGCGCGCAGGTAGGCAGCGAAATCTGCTGTAACCACTTTGGCCCGGTCCCCCAGGCCAGTGGAAGCCAGGTTTTTCTCCACCACCCGGACAGACTCTTTCGAGGCGTCCACAAACACGGCTTGGGCAGCCCCCCGGCTGAGGGCCTCTAACCCGATTTGCCCCGAACCCGCGAACAGATCCAGAAAACGCCTTCCCTCCAGCTGAAACTGAAGGATGTTGAACAGCGATTCCTTCACACGGTCCGTGGTAGGGCGCACCTGCTCCCCCTCAAGGGTGATCAATTTTTTCCCGCGGTGAGAACCTGTGATGATGCGCATGGGCAGTCTCCTAGCGGCCGCCGGAAACGGCCAAATTGGTGATATCCGCTTTATTATCCCATTAAAAGGCCGTTCTGTCAACTATTTGACGCAATTTCCCCGGAATTTCCGCGGATTTCCCCCACTCTGCCCGCTCCGTTTCCCTTTACAGCCCTTCCTCCAGCCCAGCAGCCTCTGGGTGGAAATGCTCCCACACCCGGCGGGCGGCGGGCTTGGTCATGCCCGGGGCGCCCTCCAGCTCCGCCAGGTCTGCCTCGCTGACGGCCGTAACGGTCTTAAAGTGTTTGAGAAGGGCTTTGGCGCGGGCCTCCCCGATACCGGGAATGGAGGTGAGTGTGGAGGAAATAGCGGATTTTTTCCGCTGCTGCCGGTGGTAGCCAATGGCGAACCGGTGGACCTCATCCTGGATCGAGGACACCAGGGTATAGGCCCTCCGGTAGGAGCTGATGGCGATTTCCCCGCCCCCCTGGGCAATGGCCCGGGTGCGGTGGCGGTCATCCTTTACCATGCCGAACAGGGGCACCTCAATGCCCATCTCCTCCAGAAGGGGCTGCACAGCCGCCACATGCCCCTTGCCGCCATCCAGCAGGATGAGGTCCGGCAGGCGGCCGAAACCCTCGGCCTCTCCTTTCTCCTGACAGGCATAGTACTCCTGGAACCGGCGGCGGATGACTTCCCGCATGGAACCATAGTCATCCTGGCCCTCCACTGTCTTGATCTTGAACTTCCGGTAGGCGGATTTCAAGGGACGGCCGTTTTCAAACACCACCATGCCCGCCACATTTTCCCCGCCGGCCAGGTTGGAGATGTCATAGCTCTCGATATAGGCAGGGGCCTTTTCCAACCCCAGCAGCCGGCGCAATTCATCCAGGGCAGAGGCGTCCCGCCCCGAGCCGCCCGTCTGCCGGGCAATGCTCTCCGCAGCATTCTTGCGGCACATCTGCACCAGCTGCGCCTGGTCCCCCCTCTGGGGAACGAGGAGCCTGACTGTTTTTCCCCGTTTTTCACTGAGCCACCGGACCAGCAGCTCCTCGTCCTCCACCTCCCCGTCCAAGACCACCAGGGGCGGCACCCTATCCCGGATGGCGTAGTACTGCCGCAGAAACTCCGAGCGGGCCTCCGGGTCAGGCTGGCAGCCCTCCGTCAGGAAGCTCTCCCGGTCCGAGAGCCTGTTGCCTGTAAAGCGGAAGACCTCAAAGGCGGTGTGGGTCTCCCCCTGGGCCAAGGCGAACACGTCCTGCTCTTCCACCCGGCTTGCCACCACTTTCTGCCGGGCCCCCATCATTTCAATGGCGTTGATTCTGTCCCGCAGCCGGGCGGCCAACTCGAACTCCAGGTTTTCCGCGGCCTGCTCCATCCGTTCTGTCAAAACCTTCACCGAGGCGGAGCTGCCCCCTTTGATGAAATCCATGGCCTCCTGAAAGGCCTCGTTATACTCTTCCTCGCTGACCCGTCCCCGGCAGGGGGCGCAGCACTGCTTGATATAATAGTTCAGGCAGGGCCTCCCTTTCCCAAAGTCCTGGGGGAATTTCCGGCTGCAGTCCGGCAGGCGGAAGATCTTTCGGGCAGAATCAATGGTCTGTTTGATGGACCAGGAGCTCATATAGGGGCCGATATACTTGGCGCCGTCCTCCTCCACCTTTTTCACCTCGGTCATGCGGGGCCAGGGGCCGGGGCTGACGCGGATGTAACTGTACCCCTTGTCATCCTTTAATAGGATATTGTACTTGGGCTGGTTCTGCTTGATGAGGCTGCTCTCCAGCACCAGGGCCTCAAACTCGCTGTCGCAGACGATATACTCGAACCAATCCACATGGGAGACCATCCGGCGCACCTTGTTATCGTGGTTTTTCTCCGAGCCAAAATACTGGCTAACCCGGTTTTTCAGCGCCTTCGCCTTGCCGATGTAGATGATCTGGCCGCTTTTATCATGCATTAAATAAACCCCGGGGCTTAGGGGCAGCTTCATGGCTTTGCGGCGCAATTCCTTCTTTTTTTCAATGGGGTCCACAGTTTCACCTCCGCCGGGGCTATGAAAAAAGCACCGCGGCTGCGGTGCTTCCATTCGATCTGTCCTGTATAAAATGCTTTTACTCGGCAAAGCCAGAGTTGACCAGCTCTACCAGAGCGTCCACGGCCTGCTCCTCATCCGCGCCATCGGCAATGATGCGGATGGTAACGCCGCCAACGATGCCCAGGCTCAGCACGCCCAGAAGGCTTTTGGCATTAACCCGGCGCTCTTCCTTCTCGACCCAAATGGAAGACTTGAACTCATTGGCCTTCTGAATAAAGAACGTAGCCGGACGAGCGTGAAGGCCAACCTGATTCTGGACCAATACTTCTTTAGCACACATGCAAATTCACTCTCCTACCAAATTTCTCAAAAGGGTTTCTGCTGCCGTAAAAAACACGTCAAACGGACGCAAAGAATTTAGAATTTGAGATAATTATAGCATATTTCCCGCCGCCGTCAACACACATTCCCGAATTTTGGATTCCTGAACAGGCCAGCGCCGCCGGAAGGGCCCAGCCTTTGTGCACCTTGTCGGCAATGTGGAAAACTTTTTGCCCATTGTGACGCCGTTGTCAATTTTCTCTACCACATGCTGTGCCAAAGCCCCCGCACAAACAGCATGGCACCCTTTTCCATGGGATATGCACTTCCGATGAAATCAAGTGAAATCCTCTAGTTTTTCTAAAATCTCCCGGTCCTCTTTTGTGATATTAAACCTTTCCCATAGGTCCGGGCGGTTCTTCCGCGTGACAGCCAGGGCCTGCGCCCGCCGCCACCGCCGTATGTTTTCATGGTGGCCAGAGAGCAGCACCGGCGGCACCGGGCGCCCCCGCCACACCTCGGGCCGGGTATACTGGGGGTACTCCAGCAGGCCGGAATAATGGCTTTCCTCGGTAAAGCAGGCCTCCTCGGAGAGCACCCCAGGCAGCATGCGGCTGACGGCGTCGGTGACGATCATGGCGGGCAGCTCGCCGCCGGTGAGGACAAAGTCCCCCACAGAGATCTCCTCCGCCTGATATTCCTCCAGAAGCCGCTGGTCCACCCCTTCATAGTGGCCGCACAGGATCAGCAGCCCCGGCTGCCGCGCCAGGCGCCGGGCAGCCTCCTGGTCCAGAACCTTCCCACGGGGGGACATATAAAGAATATGCGGCTTCCACCCCAAATGTGCGCAAATTTCGTCGATGCCTCTGGCAAAGGGCTCTGCTGCCAGCAGCATTCCCTGCCCGCCGCCGAACACGGTGTCATCCACGCGCCCCCGCGGATCGGGGGAAAACTGCCGCAGCTGGTGGCAGCACACCTGCAAAAGCCCCTTTTTCCGGGCCCGTCCCACAATGCTGTGGTCCAGCACCGGCGGGAACATCTCTGGGAAGAGGGTGAGGATATCCACGCGCATGTCAGGCTTCCTCCCCGCTGCCGTCAAAGATGCCGGGAATGGGCAGAAGCGCAATGATCCCCTTTTCCAAGTCGATGCCCTGGATCATATGCTTCACCGCGGGGAACAGGAATTCCCTTCCGGCCCCATCCACAATGCGGTACACATCGTTGGCGCCGGTGGGCAGCACTTCCTGCAGCACGCCGTACTCCCGGCCCGTATTGCCGTCCACCGCTTTCAGGCCAATCAGGTCCTGCAGGAAATACCGGCCCTCCGGCAGTTCCACGTCATCCCGATCGAGATAGAGCACCTTCCCCCGCAGGGCATCCCCCTGCTCCACGGTGTCCACCCCTTGAAGCTTCAGCAGCACCCGGCCCTTGTGCACCCGGGAGGAGACAAGGCCCGCGTCCCGGCTGCCCCCGTCAAAGTAAAGGTGCTTCAGCCCTGCCAGAAATTCCGGGGAATCAGCCCAGCACTCCAGCACCAGCTCTCCCCGCACGCCGTGGGTGCGGACGATTTTCCCCGCTTCTAAAAATTGCTTTTTCATGGTTTTCCTCCGGATTTTATGCTCTCAAACAAAAAAGAGCCCGTTGCAAAATGGAACATTTTGCAACAGCCCTTCTCTGCTCAGTCGATCTCGACTACGATCTTCTGCTCGTTGCGGGTGGCAGCCGCGCGCATAACCACGCGGATCGCCTTGGCGATGCGGCCCTGCTTGCCGATCACCCGGCCCATGTCGTCCTCAGCCACATGCAGATGGTACACCGTGGTACCGTTCTCCTGCTCTTCCGTGGTAATGACGATCTCCTCCGGCTTTTCCACAAGGCCGGAAGCGATGGCCTTCAGTAATGCCTCCATGATGCTGCTCCTTTCCACGGGCCCAGGGGCCGCTCTTTTAGATGACGCCGTGCTTCTTGAACAGGGCCTTCACCGTATCGGTGGGCTGGGCGCCGTTCTGGAGCCACTTCTTGGCCTTCTCGGGGTCTACCTTGACCACGCTGGGCTCTTCCATGGGGTTGTAGTAGCCAATCTCCTCAATGAAGCGGCCGTCGCGGGGGAAGCGGGAATCCGCCACCACAATGCGGTAGAAGGGGGACTTCTTCGCGCCCATTCTTCTCAGTCTGATCTTTACTGCCATAATTCATTCCTCCAAAATGATAGTGAAATTTAAGAATATAGATAAATGCATATTGTTCACAGGGCTTTGCGCCCCGGCAATATCTTAACGGATAAAGGCCGCTTTTAGAAGGGCAGGTTCGGCATCCGGCGGCGTTTGCCCTTGCCCAGGCCGCCAAACTGCTTCATCAGCTTCTGGGTCTGTTTAAACTGGTTCAAAAGGCGGTTCACATCCTCCACCTTCATGCCGCAGCCCGCGGCAATCCGCTTCTTCCGGGAAGCGTTCAAGCAGTCCGGGTGGGAGCGCTCGTAGGGGGTCATAGAGAGGATGATGGCCGCGCTGCGGTCCATAATGCGGTCGTCGATGTCCACATCGTCCAGCTTGTTGCCCACGCCGGGCAGCTTGGACAGGATTCCCTTGATGGGACCCATTTTCTTCACCTGCTGGAACTGGTCCAGCAGGTCGTTGAGGTCCATCTTATTCTGCATCAGCCGCTGGGCCGTTTTTTCCGCAGCCTTCTCGTCCAGCTTCAGCTGGGCATCCTCAATCAGGGAGAGCACATCGCCCATGCCCAGAATACGGCTGGCCATCCGGTCCGGATGGAAGACCTCCAAATCGGAGAGCTTCTCGCCGGTGCCCGCGAACTTGATGGGCTTGCCGGTGACGGCTTTGACGGACAGCGCCGCGCCGCCCCGGGTGTCGCCGTCCAGCTTGGTGAGGATGACGCCTGTGATATCCAGCAAATCGTCGAAGGACTTGGCCACGTTCACGGCCTCCTGGCCGGTCATGGCGTCCACCACCAGCAGGATATCCGTGGGGTGCACCGCCTCTTTGATGCGGCGGAGCTCCTCCATCAGGGCCTCGTCAATCTGCAGCCGGCCGGCAGTGTCGATAATGACGTAGTCGTTGCCGTAATCCTTGGCATGGCGCACAGCCTCCTGGGCGGTGGCCACTGGGTCCTGGGTGCCCTTCTCAAAAACCGGGGCGCCGGCCTTCTCCCCCACCACCTGCAGCTGTTTAATGGCTGCAGGGCGGTAAATATCCCCCGCCACCAGCAGGGGGCGGTGGCCCTGGGACTTCAGCTGGTAGGCCAGCTTGGCGGCATGGGTGGTCTTGCCCGCGCCCTGCAGGCCGCACATCATAATGATGGCGGGCGGGTGGGCGGGCATTTTCAGCCGCTCCTCGCTGCCGCCCATCAGAGCGGTCAGCTCCTCGTTGACGATTTTAATGACCATTTGGGCGGGGGTCAGGCTCTCCATCACCTCGCTGCCCACGGCCCGCTCGGTCACCCGGCCGGTGAACTCCTTGGCAACCTTGTAGTTGACGTCCGCTTCCAGCAGGGCCAGGCGCACTTCCCGCATGGCTTCTTTCACGTCCGCCTCGGTGAGCTTGCCCTTGCTGCGGAGCTTCTTAAAGGAATTGCTCAGTTTTTCTGCCAAGCCTTCAAACGCCACGGTCTTCCCTCCTGAAAGTCAAAATCATTTTCATTGCGTGCCCTGGCCGATGCTTCAGGCCTCCACCGCGATATCCTGGGCACACTCCAGAATTTTGGAGACGTTCTCATCAATGCCGGGCACTCTGCCGTTTCTCTCGTTCAAGTCCTGAATGCTCAGGGCACAGTCGCAGATCAGCGTCAGGGCTTTCTGGATATCTTGAAAGCGCCGGGCCAGGCCCAAACGCTCTTCCATCTCCAAAAGCTGCTGCTCGGCGCGCTTAATGGCGTCCCGCACGCCTTGGCGGGTGATCTCCCGGTCTTGGGCGATCTCCGCCAAGGAGAGGTCCTCATTGTAATAGGCGTCCACCACTTCCCGCTGTGTCTCGGTGAGCATATCACCGTAAAAATCCAGCAGAAAGCTGATGCGCAGGTCCTTTGCCACACTCCCGCCTCCTTCACAGCGTGTAAAGTGCTTTTCTTTACAGCATTAGGAATTATACACGATTCCAGCGATTTTGTCAACAGGGAAGGGGAAATTTGTAGGGCGGCGAACCATGCGGCGCCCTCCCCGCCCAGCAGGAGCCGCTTTTTTCCGGCACTTCTTGCAAGAATCCTTAATTTTACATAGATTTAATACGGATGCAGCGCTTTTATCTATTGACATTTAATAATATATAGTATATACTTATATAAACAGAAATTTTCAGTGAAAAAGCAGAGAACGGTGTATGTGAAACCCTCTTGTATATTCCCTTGACTATTTCAATTTCGCGCGCTTTGTCACCTTTTAGAAAGAGAGGTTTGGTGATCGAAATGGGGAAAAACTGGCGCAACTACTGGAAAGTGGCCGTCCCAGCCTTTTTGCTGGGGGCCTGTATAGCTGGGGGCACAGCCCTTTTCCTTTGGTGGAACACCTTGCCCGCTCAACAATTCCCTTACTGGGGCGAAGGGACCTCCCCTGACCCCAGCGGGGAGGGCGCGACCCTATGGATCGAGGTCGACAGGGAGGAAAACGGCTCCGGCAAGGTGTCCTACACAGTGGACAACCTGAGCACCCTGGCCCGGCTCCAAGCGACTACTGGGGGAGAACAGTGGGTGGACTTTTCCCAGGGCGGGACCTTTCACCGGGTGACGGAAAGCCTCTCCCGGGACGAGGGCCCGGAGACACTGGATGTGGGGGACGCCTGGACGTTCACTGCGGAGCTTCCCCCGGAGACCCTGGCCCTGCCGGGGCGCTACCGCTTTTGTGTGGAGGGCGTGGGGGCGGTGCCCTTTACCGTCAATCCCAACGGGACCGTGGAAGCGGAGAACGGAGAGCCTATCCACAGCAGCATGGGCACAGGGGGGTTGATGGTGGCCATGGACACCGAGGACCTGTTGGAAGGCTCCCACCTGGTGGCGGTGTGCCGTCTAAAAGAGGTATCCCGGCCCTTCCGCGTCCGCTCCGCTGGCAGCGAGGGCAACGGCGGCCTGCAAAACTATACCGAGTACTACTTTGAAGTGCTGGAGACCCTGCGAGGCGAGGCGGCGGGCCCTGTCATCGCCGTGCGGAGCCTGGGGGGCCGGGTAGGCGCTCTGGATTTGGAAGTGGATGAAGTCCTCCAGTTTCAGGAGGAGGAAAACTACCTGCTGTTTCTGTACCAGCCGGGCATGGGGGGCAACTTCCATACAGAGGGGGACTACTATTATGTATACGGCAACACCCAGGGTATGTACCTGTGCGGGGACACAGCCTCTCTGAGGGAGGACCCGAACGGCTCTGTGCGGAACGCCTATACAGAGGAAGGTCTCTCCGTGGACGCTTTCCTCAAACAGCTGGATCAGGTGAACAAGAACCACCCACCCCAGCCGGAGAAGGCCAAAGAGGAGTACCTCCAATATCTGCGGGACCGGGTGGGTGTGGACGGCTACACCCAGGAGGAGTACGACCAGGTGGCCGCCGGCATCCAGGTCTATGCCACCTACGCCAGCAATCCCCCGTCCTATTCCGGCGGCGAATGACCGCAAACAAAAAAGCACCCCGCGGGGTGCTTTTTTCATGGGCTGGGGCGCTCAGCCGGCTTTTTCCAGGTCCCGGCGCAGCCGGTGGATGATGCGCTTTTCCAGCCGGGATATGTAGGACTGGGAGATGCCCAGGTGGTCGGCCACCTCCTTTTGGGTGTGCTCCTTGGCCGACCCCAGCCCGAAGCGCAGCACCATGATGGTCCGCTCCCGAGGGGAGAGGCGGTCCACAGCGCTGCGGAGCATAGTGCGCTCGGCCTCCCGCTCGATGTCCTGGTTCACCGCGTCGGGCTCGCTGCCCAAAAGGTCGGAGAGCAGCAGCTCGTTGCCGTCCCAGTCCACGTTCAGGGGATCGTCGATGGAGACCTCGTGGCGCAGCTGAGAGCTCTTCCGCAGGTGCATCAGGATCTCGTTCTCGATGCACCTGCTGGCGTAGGTGGCCAGCTTGATGTTCCGCTCCACCTGGAAGGTGTTCACCGCCTTGATGAGCCCGATGGTGCCAATGGAAATCAAATCCTCCACGCTGGCGCCGGGGCTTTCAAACTTTTTGGCGATGTACACCACCAGCCGCAGGTTGTGGGTGATGAGGGGCTCCCGGGCGCCGGACACCCCGCTGCGGATGTTCTCCATCACCTGGGCCTCCTCCTCCTTGGTCAGGGGCGGGGGCAGGGTCTCCGGCCCATTGATGTAATGGCAGCCCCGGCTTTCCGGCGGGAACAGCCGCCAGAGCAGCCGGGCCAGCAGATCGCGAATTTTCTGGAACATGGCAAAGACCTCCTAAACACAAGATCGAGGGGCTAGTGGGCGAGCCCTGGAAACTGGTCGGGATTGTACAGGGCCTGGTACGGCCCGGCGGCAAACCCCCGCTCCCACAGGGCGACGTAACAGGAGACCGGCTCCTTTTCGGGCAGGCACAGCACCCGTTCCGGCCGGAATGCGGGCAGCACCCCCGAACCGCCCAGGCTCTCAAAGGGCACCAGCCGCAGGGAGCTCCCCGGGTCGGGAGGTTCCCCCCGCTCCAGCAAGCCGGCCAGGCCGGCAGGGACCGCCTCTCCCAAGGCCGACGGGGCGCAGACCAGGACCGGCAGTCCGGAAAAGGGCTCCCGCAGGGTGTTGCCCGTGTCGGCCCGGGCCCAGATTTGGACAGATTTCCCGTTTTGCTCCACCAGGAACCGGCGGGATTGATGGGACAGGTCCTCCCGGTGGAACAGCTTTTGAAAGAGCCACAGCACCAGATAGGCTGCTGCCGTGAACAGGAACAGCAGCAGGGGGGACAGGTCCAGGTACACCGCGTGCCCCACCACCGCCAGGTTCCGTGGGGCAAACCAGCGGATGAGGAACAGGAAAAATCCGGCCAGGAGAAAGGAAAAGGCCCAAAAACACAAAAAGGCCCGGAGGAACCCCCGGCGGGAAAGGGGGCAAAAGGCTGCCGCTGTAGTCAACGCGGCAGAAGCCCCACCCCAAAGAAGGGCCAGCCACAAGGGCTGCTGGGGCAGCAGGCACACAAGGGAACAGGCCGCCCCCACCGCGGCGCCCAGCGCCAAACGGCGGTTTCTCACCCGCAGGTGCAGGGACCTCCGCACACACCACAGCAGAAAAAAATCCACATACAGGTTGGTGACGGCCAGCACATCGGCGTAAACTGTCATAGCATTCCTCCTGTCACAGCTTATTATAAGTCCTTCCCGGGGAAAGCCCTGTCGCTTTGTGGGAGCGGCGTGAGGGAAAGCAGGCCAGTTTAAAAATAAGAAAAATTCTTGTTTTCTATTGATTTTCCCAAATTTTGAGGATATAATAGTTACACAAGGCGCCAAGCCCGCAAAAGCATCCGACCGGGCAGTGCCGCATTTTGGATAGTGAAGGGGCGCTTTGCGCACCCTATACCAATAAAAATAGGACCGCACTCAGAAAGGAAGGGAACGCTATGTATTTGAACAAGAGGAAGATCGTTCTGGTGGGCACCGGCATGGTGGGTATGAGCTTTGCCTACTCTGCCTTGAACCAGGCGTTGTGCGATGAGCTGGTGCTGGTAGATATTGACAAGCGCCGGGCCGAGGGCGAGGCTATGGACCTGAACCACGGGGTGGCATTCGCCCCCTCCAGCATGAGAATCTACGCCGGGGATTACAGCGACTGCACCGACGCGGATGTGGTAGTCATCTGCGCAGGGGTCAGCCAGAAGCCGGGGGAGTCCCGCCTGGACCTGCTCAAGCGGAACGCGGCGGTGTTCCAGTCCATCATCTCCCCCATCACCCACTCGGGCTTCTCGGGGATTTTCCTGGTGGCCACCAACCCGGTGGACATTATGACCCGGGTCACCTATGAGCTCTCTGGCTTCAACTCCAACCGGGTGTTCGGCACCGGCACCACCCTGGACACCGCCCGGCTGCGCTACCTGCTGGGGGACTACTTCACTGTGGACCCCCGCAACGTCCACGCCTATGTCATCGGCGAGCACGGCGACAGCGAGTTCGTCCCCTGGAGCCAGGCCATGGTGGCCACCAAATCCGTGCTGGATATCTGCGAGCACTCCGACGGCAGGTTCTGCTTGGAGGAGATGCAGAAAATCAGCCTGGAGGTGCGGGACGCCGCCCAGAAGATTATCGAGGCAAAGCGGGCCACCTACTACGGCATCGGCATGTCCTTGGTGCGCATTGTCCGGGCGGTGCTGTCCAATGAAAACAGCGTGCTCACTGTGTCTGCCCGGCTGCGGGGGGAATACGGCCAGCGGGATGTGTTCGCCGGGGTGCCCTGCATCGTCAACCGCAACGGCGTGGACCGGGTGCTGGAGCTCTCCCTCACCGAGGAGGAGCGCCAGAAATTCGGAGACTCCTGCGCCATCCTTCAGGAGAGCTACCAGGGCTTGGAGCTGTAACAGGCCGGGCTCTCCACCAATCTTGCAAACTGTGTGGAAAGAAAGGGACGCGGAATGACTTCTCTGCTTTTTGTGGCCTTGGGCGGCGCCCTGGGGGCCGCGGGCCGGTACGGCCTGAGCCTACTGCCCTGGAAGGGGGCTTTCCCCCTGCTGACGCTGCTCACCAACTTTCTGGGAGCGGTGGCCATCGGGTTTCTCAGCGGGCTCTTCTCCCAGCGCCTGCTTGGGGAGCGGGGAAAGCTCTTCTGGCAGACCGGCGTCTGCGGGGGCTTCACCACCTTCTCCACCTTTTCCCTGGAGGCAGTGACGCTGTTCCAAAACGGCAAATATCTGCTAGGCGGGGCCTATATTCTGGCCAGCGTGGCCCTCTGTGTGGCGGGGGTCCTGTTGGGCCAGGCGCTGGCCCAGATGCTGGCGAACGCCTGATGGGCGGGAAACAGGACAAAAACGGTCCCCGAAGCGGCGCGGCTTCGGGGACCGTTTATATCTGGAAGGCGTGCTTCACAGCTCCCTGCCCAGGATTTGGATATCCGCGATGAGCTGGTCCACCGCCTCCTCCCGGGTGGCCCAGCTGGTGCACAGGCGGATGGCGGTGTGCTCTTCATCCACCTTGGCCCAGACGGAGACCGCGTACTTTTCCCGCAGCCTGGCCAGCAGCCGGTTGGGGAAGACGGGGAACTGCTGGTTGGTGAAGGAGGGGGCGAAGAAGGGGAACCCAGCCCCTTGGCAGGCAGCGGCAATGCGGTAGGCTTTCTCGTTGGCTTCCCGGCAGATGCGGTAATAGAGCCCGTCCTCAAACAATGCCAGGAACTGCAGCCCCAGCAGCCTGCCCTTGGCCAGCATGCCGCCGTTCTGCTTGATGGCGTAGCGGAAGTCCTGCTTCAGCTCGGGGTTTGCGATGACCACCGCCTCTCCAAAGAGGGCGCCGCACTTGGTGCCGCCGATGTAGAACACATCGCACAGCCGGGCCAGGTCCGCAATGGAAATGTCCGTCCCCCGGGCGGTCAGTCCATAGCCCAGGCGGGCCCCATCCAAAAACAGGTACAAGCCCCTTTCCCGGCACACACGGCCGAGGGCTTCCAATTCAGAACGGGTGTAAAGGGCGCCGTTCTCCGTGGGGTGGGAGATGTACACCAGCTTGGGCTGGACCAGGTGCTCCCGGGCCTCGTCGGCCCAGTGGGCGGCCACGGTCTCCTCCACTTGAGCGGCGGTCAGCTTTCCCTCCGGGCCGCAGGGCAGGGCCAGCACCTTGTGGCCGGTGGCCTCCACCGCGCCGGTCTCATGGCCGTTGATATGCCCTGTCACCGGGGCGATAGCCCCTTGATGGGGCCGCAGCGCCGCCCGGATCACCGTGAAATTGGCCTGGGTGCCCCCCACCAGAAAGTGCACATCCACATCCTCCCGGCCGCACTCCTTGCGGATCAGGGCCCGGGCCGCCTGGCAGTATTCGTCCTCCCCATAGCCCACGGTCTGGGTCAAATTGGTCTCTGCCAGCTTTTCCAAAATCCGGGGATGGCATCCCTCGGTGTAATCGCAGTTAAAATAGAGCATGGGTATTCCTCCCTATTGAATGGATTCTCTGCCGTTCTTATCATAAGAAGCGGAAAAAGATCCGTCAAGCGGTTTTCCAAAAAAAGAACGCCCCTGCCGCAAAAACGCGGCAGGGGCGTCTGTGAAAGGAGAACTCTCAAGGGCTGGAGGAGGGAGATGGTCAGCCCTTGCGCCTATGAAAACCAAAGAAGGAGCCCAGCAGGGACTGGGGGCGCTCCAGCGTGCGGATATCCTCCTGCACGAAGGCCACCGGCTGCAAGCCGCCCTGCATAACCACGCGGTTGGGACGGTCATTGTACATGGGGTATTCAGAATTTCTTATAGTAACAGGCTGCTCTACAAAATCAAACATTGCGATCTTCCTTTCTTCCGCAAAGCAGGATTGAAAATTTGTATTTTCCTGAGAGACAGTTTCCACCGGGTCCGTTCACGCCCCGCTCTCTTCAGCATCTATATTCTAGCATATATCTTCGATATTTTCAACATCTTTATGCTATTTTACCAAAATATTTTTTGAAGATCCAAAAATTCATTTTTGAGCTTTGCAAAGGCGTTTTTCCACGAAAAACACTCTCTTTCTGCACAGCGGCTTTTTCAAAGCTGCAAACACTCTGAAAAAGCACTGTGCTAAAGCCAAAAAAGGGCAAAGTAAAGCCCGGCAGGAATGAGGCCTTGCGCCTCTTCTCTGCCGGGCCCTTTCACAGGGGCTTTTCCTTTTTCCAACCCTGGGTCAGGTCGTGGATCACCAATCCCCGCTCCCGCGCGTACCGCACGGTATAGGCCGTCCCTCCTGTATCCCGCTGCAGGTAGCAAACACAATGCGCACTGTGGTCCACCAAATAGCGGTTGCGCAGGAACAGGCAGCCCCGGGTATAGGCTTTCGCTGTGTATACCACCTCATCCGCCTGGCGCAGCAGCGCCCGGTAGACGGCGGCATCCCGTTGGCTCCACTGGGACTCCTGCCCTACATAGGGGAGCACCAGCACCAACCGCAAATGGGGAAAACGCTCTCCCCGCACCCGAAGCACCTCTTGGGCAGCCATGGTGTCAAAGCCCAAAGCGCCTCCCGCCAGAAATGTGGCAACGCCCCCCTCTGCCAGGGCGCTGATCTCCTCGCGCAGTTTGCGCCGGAGCCAAAGCCCCTCCTGAGCAGGGATACGGCGGTGGCCGGTAAAGCAGCAGCTTGTCTCACGCTCCAAAGGGAGCACTCCTTTCTGTGTTATTCATCTCCAAGATATTCCTCCACAAGAGCCGCCTCATTCCCCGACGTTTCGTACAGGCGGCTTTCTTCCACCAGGAAGGGCAGCCAGCCATTCACGTTTACAACTGCCAGATACTGGCCGTTTTCCGCCGACGCCCCGTACTCCGCAACCCATTCCACCATGACGCCCAGAGCACGCCGGCCGCGGAGTTCCACGGAAAGGCTTTCCTCCACAGGGGGAAGCTCATAGGCTCCATAGCGCTCCTGGATGTGCCGGTTAGCCGTGGCCCCGGCAAGGGCGGGGCGGACCGGGGCAAGGAAATACATCCCTGCCAGCAGCAGCAAAAACGCCAGCGCCAGCAAAACAGCTGCCCGCTTTTTCACGGAAGGTCACTCCCTTGGCCCTTTTCTTAAAGGATACCAGCAACCGGGAAGAATGTCAACCAACGCAAAAAGCGGCCCCCGCAGGAGCCGCTTTTCTTACTGAAACAATACGCTAAACCGAAAGGGAGATTTACTTGGTGCCCTCGTACACAGCCACAGCGCAGGCAACGGTAGCGCCTACCATGGGGTTGTTGCCCATGCCGATGAGGCCCATCATTTCCACGTGGGCAGGCACAGAGGAAGAACCGGCGAACTGGGCGTCGCCGTGCATGCGGCCCATGGAGTCGGTCAGGCCGTAAGAAGCGGGGCCGGCAGCCATGTTGTCGGGATGCAGGGTACGGCCGGTGCCGCCGCCGGAAGCCACGGAGAAGTACTTCTTGCCGTTCTCCAGGGCCCACTTCTTATAGGTGCCGGCAACCAGGTGCTGGAAGCGGGTGGGGTTGGTGGAGTTGCCGGTGATGGAAACGTCCACGCCCTCAGCCTTCATGATGGCCACGCCTTCCAGAACGTCGTTGGCGCCGTAGCACTTCACAGCGGCGCGCTCGCCGTCGGAGAAGGGCTTGGTCTCCACAACCTTCAGCTCGCCGGTGAAGAAGTCGTAGTCAGTCTTCACATAGGTGAAGCCGTTGATACGGGAGATGATGTAAGCCGCGTCCTTGCCCAGGCCGTTGAGGATGATGCGCAGGGGCTCCTTGCGGGCGCGGTTGGCCGTCTTGGCAATGCCGATAGCGCCCTCAGCAGCCGCGAAGGACTCGTGGCCGGCCAGGAAGGCGAAGCACTTGGTCTCATCGCGGAGCAGCATGGCGCCCAGGTTGCCGTGGCCCAGGCCCACGTTGCGCTGCTCGGCCACAGAGCCGGGCACGCAGAAAGCCTCCAGGCCGATGCCGATGGCCTCGGCAGCGTCGGCAGCGGTCTTCACGCCCTTCTTAATGGCCACGGCGCAGCCCAGGGTATAGGCCCAGCCGGCATTCTCAAAAGCGATGGGCTGCACGCCCTTGACGATCTCATAGGGATCGAAGCCCTTGCTCTTGCAGAGCTCGCGGGCCTCCTCCAGGCTGCCGATGCCGTACTCGGCCAGACACTTCTCGATCTTCGGCATTCTTCTCTCTTTGCCTTCAAACATGACGTCATTAGCCATTTGCTTGTCCTCCTTAGTTCATCCGTGTGGGGAATTATTCTTCTCTGGGGTCGATGTACTTGGCAGCGCCGTCGAAACGGCCGTACTGGCCAATGTTGTTCTTGTAGGCCTCGTCGGGAGAAACGCCGTGCCGGATATCCTCCAGCATCTTGCCCACCTTGACGAACTGATAGCCAATGACCTCGCCCTCTTCATCGAGAGCCATCTTGATGACATAGCCTTCTGCCATCTCCATGTAGCGCACGCCCTTCAGGCCGGTGGAGAACATGGTGCCCACCTGGCTGCGCAGGCCCTTGCCCAGGTCCTCCAGGCTGGCGCCGATGGGCAGGCCGTCCTCAGAGAAAGCGGTCTGGCTGCGGCCATAGGCCAGCTGCTTGAAGATCTCGCGCATGGCCACGTTGATGGCGTCACACACCAGGTCGGTGTTCAGACACTCCAGCAGGGTCTTGCCGGGAAGGATCTCAGCGGCCATGGCGGCGGAATGGGTCATGCCAGAGCAGCCCAGGGTCTCCACCAGAGCCTCCTGCACAATGCCCTCCTTCACGTTCAGGGTCAGCTTGCAGGCGCCCTGCTGGGGAGCGCACCAGCCCACACCGTGGGACAAGCCGGAAATATCGGAGATCTGGTAGGATTTTACCCACTTGCCTTCCTCCGGGATGGGAGCGGGGCCATGATGGGGGCCCTTCTTCACCGTGCACATATTTTCCACTTCATGGGAATAGTTCATATTGGTACTCCTTTCGGTTTCAGTTTTCTTCCGGCCCGGCAGCGTCGCCGTCCGAAAAACCAATCTGTGTCCATTATAATCGGAAAAAGCCTTTGTTTCAAGAGCTTTGCCGAAATTTTAACAGGGAAGGCCCGCCTCTTTGAGCACATCCTCTGCCTCCAGGGTGATAGAGCCGTCCGCCCGCACAAAGCAGGGGATGCCAATGCGACCCTCCTCCCGGGCCTCTCTCAGCTCCTCCCGGGTGTCCCGCAGCTTTAAAAAGGCCCGCAGGTTATCCGTGCTGGCAGTGATCTCCACAAACCGGAAATCGGTAAAGCCCTTCTGGGCGAAGAGCTCCTTGGCCTCCCGGCAGCCGGAACAGATGACAGAGCCGTAAAAAGTCACAGAACCTTCCCGCTCCCGCTGGGGCAGGTCCAGCTCATACTCCAGCACCTGGCAGTTGCCCGCGTTGAACTGGAAGAACGCCTCGTTGGTCATATCGTGGAAGTAGCTTTCGATAATGCGGCAGATGCCGCCGTGGCACACCAACAGCACGGACTCCTCCGGGTACTTCTGGGCGATGTCCTCCAAGAAGGCGTAAACCCGGGCGGCGGTGGACATCTGGGACTCCCCGCCGGGGTAGTGGATGGCAAAGGACTTCTTGTTGTTGAGGAAGCCCTCGTCAAAACGGGAGGCCCCCTCGTAAACGCCGTAGTTCTGCTCTTTGATGCGGGGGTCGATCATCACGGGCAGGTCCCGGCCCTCACAGATGAGGGCGGCGGTCTGCCGGGCCCGCAGCAGGGGCGAAACAATGACCCGGTCGATGGGGGTGTCCTTCAGCTTTCGGGCGGTCTCCCTGGCCTGCTCCATGCCGGTCTCGTCCAGGGGCAGGTCCGTGACGCCGCAGACGATGTTCTCCCGGTTCCAAGCGGTCTGTCCATGTCGGGTAACGTAAAGTTTCATAGGGTCCTCCTCAATACCAAGTCAAGTCCAGGCTGGGGTCCAGGTCCGCCAGGAACTGGGCCAGCAGGTCAATGCAGCCCTGGATATCCGCAAGGCTGCCCACTTCCGCCGGGGAGTGCATGTACCGCAGGGGGATGGACACCAGAGAGAAGGGCACGCCCTTCCCGGTCTTGTGGATCACGTCCCCGTCGGTGCCGGTGCGGCCGGTGGCCGCCTCGGTCTGCACGGCGATGCCCTGCTTTTCAGCAGCCTGGCGCAGCAGCCTTTGGAGCTTTCGGTGGCAGCTGGGGTTGTTCACCAGCACAGGTCCGCCGCCCACCCGCACGTCTCCGGTGGCGGCGGTGTCCACGCCTGGGTAGTCGCTGGTGTAGGTCACGTCCACGGCGATTGCCAGGGCGGGCTCCACCCGGGAGGCCACAAAGTAGGCGCCGTTCATGGTGGTCTCCTCCCCCACGGTGGCGGCGCCGTAGACCCCCACCTTGCAGCCCATCTCCCGGGCTTTTTTCACCGCTTCCATCACAATGAAGGCGCCGGTGCGGTTATCCATGCCCCGGCCGGTGACGCACCCGTTGAGCAGCTCCCGGCAGTCCGTGTCGAAGATCACGGGGTCGCCCAGGGACACATGGGCCAGGGCGTCCTCCTTGCTTTTGGCCCCGATGTCGATATACAGATCCTTGGGGGCCAGGTCTTCTTTCTTGGCCATCTCCCTCGTAAACACCACAGACCCATACAGCGGACCGCGCTCCGTAATTACCTGGACTTTATGGCCAGGATACAGGGGCGCAAACACCCCGCCGGTGCGGTTCACCCGCAGAAAGCCCTCCTGGGTCACGGCGGTGACCAGCAGGGCAATCCCATCCATATGGCCGGCCAGCAGCACCCGGAAATCACAATCCGGGTTGAGCACAGCCACCACGTCCCCTATTTCATCGGTTCGCACCTGGTGGGAAAATGTCCCGGCATAGCCGTACAGCTTTTTCCCCAGCTCTGTCTCCCTGCCGGAGGCCGAAGGGGTGGCAAGCATCTCCCATAAAAGCTCCTTGTTCATCTCGGCTCGATCCCTCCCTTAATTCTCACAGTATTCCGCCTTTCATTATACCGGAAAGGCATGGTGTTGAAAAGCCCAGGGGCCGCACTTTTTTCACATCCCCTTTTCCTGGCTGTGAAAAGGGCTTCTTCTGCGCACAAAGCAAAAGGCGGCGCACCGGCTCTTTATCAGCCGGCACGCCGCTTTCCGCTGGCCCGAAAGCCTTTTCCTCTTTACTCGCCGTGGCTCGCGCCGCCCATGGTTTTCACCAGCACGGCCTTCTGGGCATGAAGGCGGTTCTCTGCCTCCTCGAAAATGTACTGGGCATTGGCCTCGAACACCTCCTCGGTGATCTCTTCACCCCGGTGGGCGGGCAGGCAGTGCTGCACCATGGCGTCGGGCTTGGCTTGGGCCATGAGCTTCTCATCGACGCAGTAGCCGGCAAAGGCCGCTTCCCGCTTCTGGCGTTCCTCCTCCTGGCCCATGGAGGTCCACACGTCGGTGATGACCACGTCCGCGTCCTTGGCGGCCTGAAGGGGGGAATCTGTCAATTCAAACTTATCCCCGTACCCGGCGGCGAACTCCAGGATCTCCTGGGGCGGGCGGTAGCCCTGGGGGCAGGCAACGGACACGCCCATGCCCACCTTCAAACCGCCCACAATCAGGGAGTTCATCATGTTGTTGCCGTCGCCGATAAAGCACAGCTTCAGCCCTTCCAAAGAGCCCTTGTACTCCCGGATGGTCATTAAATCCGCCAGCACCTGGCAGGGGTGGCAGAAGTCCGTCAAGCCGTTGATGACGGGCACGCTGCCGTACTGGGCCAGGGCCTCCACCTCGTCCTGACCGAAGGTGCGGATCATGATGCCGTCCACATAGCGGGAGAGCACCCGGGCCGTGTCCTGAACCGGTTCGCCCCGGCCGATCTGAGAGCCTTCTGCCCCCAGCACCACGGCGTAGCCCCCCAGCTGGTTGATGCCCACCTCAAAGCTGACGCGGGTGCGGGTGGAGGACTTCTCAAAAATCATGCCCAGG
Source organism: Acutalibacter sp. LFL-21 (assembly GCF_025630755.1). NCBI lineage: Bacteria > Bacillati > Bacillota > Clostridia > Eubacteriales > Acutalibacteraceae > Acutalibacter > Acutalibacter sp. LFL-21. Next base: position 179,986 of record NZ_JAOTNT010000006.1, read on the forward strand.
CACTTGCCCCTGAGATGGGGGTGCTCGATGCCGTGCTTGGTCTCATACTTCAGCTGGTCGGCCAGGTTCAGGATGTCGAGAATTTCCTCGCCGGTGAGATCCAGCAGCTTCAACAGGTGTTTCATGGGTGTTCCTTCCTTTCTGTGCTCCCGCCGGTAAACGGCGCGGACCGTCTCTGTGTTATGCTCCCAGGACTCTCTGGAAGATGGCCAGGCCCTGGTCTATATCCTCTTGCGTGATAGTGAGCGGAGGCAGAAACCGCACCAGCTCCTTGGCGGTGAGGATCAAAAGCCCCTGCTTGGCGCACTGCACCAGCACCTCGTGGGCGTCTTTCTCCTTGAGCTTCACGCCGATCATCAGCCCCCGGCCCCGGACGTACTCCACCTGGGGCATGGCCTCCAGCTTCTTCCGGAAGCAGGCGCCCTTCTCCGCCACGCTCTGAAGGAAGGCGGGGTCGGACACCCGGCGCACCACCACCCGGGCCCCGGCGCTGGCAACGGGATTGCCCCCAAAGGTGGAGCCCTGCATGCCGGGTTTCAAGATATCCCCCAGCCTTTCGCTGACCAGGCAGGCGCCCATGGGCAGGCCACCTGCCAGGCCTTTGGCTGTGGTGACAACGTCCGGCTTCACCCCATAGCCCTGGTAGGCATAGAAGGAGCCAGTGCGCCCAATGCCAGTCTGCACCTCGTCGATGAGGAGCAGCACGTCTTTTTCCCCGCACAGCTGGGCCAGGCCCTTTACAAATTCCTCGTCCATGGGGATGACGCCGCCCTCGCCCTGGACCATTTCCAGCATCACGGCGCAGACGGAGCCATCCAGAAGGGCCCGGATGCCTTCCAAGTCCCCGGCTTCGGCGTAGAGGAAGCCCTCTGTCAGGGGAAGGAAATCCTTGTGGAACCCTTCCTGCCCGGTGGCAGCCAAGGTGGTGAGGGTGCGGCCGTGGAAGGAGTTGTTCAGAGTGACAATCTTGTAAGCGCCCCGCTTCTCGCCGTACTTGCGGGCTATCTTGACAGCGCACTCGTTGGCCTCGGCGCCGGAGTTGCAGAAAAAGGCTTTCGCCATGCCGGAGGCCTGGGAGAGCTCCTGGGCCAGGGCGGTGTTCTCCGGGCTGTAGTAGTAGTTGCACAGATGCTGGATGGCGCCCGCCTGGCCCGCCACAGCTTGGACCCACTCCGGGTCGCTGTATCCCAGGGCGTTGACGCCGATGCCTGCGGTGAAGTCGATGTATTCCTTGCCGTCCACATCCCAGGCCCGGGCGTTGCGCCCCTTGACCAGGGCGGCGTCCACCCGGCCATAGGTGGGCAGGATGTAAGCTTGGTCTTGGTCCTTGATATGCTGAAAGGTCATGGTATCACTCCCAACGAAAAATCGTAAAACCGCGAAGCGGCGTTTTTTAATAGAACATCGTGCCGATGCCCTCGTCGGTGAACAGCTCCACCAGGATGGAGTGGGGCGTCCGCCCGTCGATGATGTGGGCCCGGCCCACGCCCCGGCGCACCGCGTCCACGCAGCAGTCGATCTTGGGGATCATGCCGCCGGAGATGATGCCCTCTTTCTTTAAGCGGCTGACGTCGCTGACGTTCACCACGGGGATCAGGGTGCTCTCGTCGTCCTTGTCCCGCAGCAGGCCCCGCACGTCCGTCATCAAAATCAGCTTCATGGCCCCTAATGATGAGGCGATCCGGGCGGCGGCCACGTCGGCGTTGATGTTGAACACCTCGCCGTGATACCCAGCCGCCACGGTGGAGACAATGGGCACATAGCCGTTCCCGGCGGCATTGCGCAGGATGTCCACGTTTACCTCCCGAATCTCCCCCACATAGCCCAGCTCCGTGTCCAGCTGGTCCGCTTTCAGCAGGGAGCCGTCCAGGCCGCACAGGCCTACAGCCTTGCCGCCCGCGTCCTCCAGGCGCTGGACCAGGTCCTTGTTCACCTTGCCCGCCAGCACCTGCTGGACGATATCCATGGTCTCCTGGTCCGTGACGCGCATGCCGTTTAAGAACTTGCTCTCTTTTTGAATCTTTTTCAGCATGGCGTTGATCTCCGGCCCGCCGCCGTGGACCAGCACCACGTTGATGCCCACCAGCTGCATCAGCACGATGTCGTTCATCACGTCGTTTTTCAGGCCCTCGTCGATCATAGCGTTGCCGCCGTACTTCACCACTACGGTCTTGCCCGCGTATTTTTTAATATAGGGCAGCGCCTGTACCAGGACCTTTGCCCGCTCGCTGTTTGAAATGTCCACCGAAAATTCCCCCTCGTTTCGCCAGTCACAGGCCGGCGGTATAATTGGCCGTGTAAAGTACCAGCGCCCCGACAGCCAGGGCAAAGAGCAGCAGCATCACGCCCCCGGCGATGAGCGCCCCCAGCAGCAACCGCCGGGGCAGCTTAGCCATGCGCTTTTTTCCCGGCAAGTACAACGCCAGGGCCAGCAACAGCAAGACCCCCGCCACAAAGCCCATCTCCAAGGCGTAAACGATGAGCAACCCAATACCCAACACTGCCAGAACCAGAAAAGCCAGCACGTCCAGGTACACCAGACCCGCCAGCACCAGGGCGGCAATCTCCCAGAAGCCCCAGTCCAACCTATGTTTCATGGAGACACTCCTTTCTCCACCAGCACTCAAGTGCGGTAATCGCCGTTGATCTTCACATAGTCATAGGTCAGGTCGCAGCCGTAGGCCTCGGCGGAAGCCTCCCCCAAATGGAGGTGCACCAAAATTTCGATCTCATGCTCGGAGAGGACCTGGGAGGCCTCCTCCTCGGAGAAGGGGATGCCCGCGCCGTTTTGGCACACATCCACCTGGCCTTTGGCCGAGCGGAAGGACACGTCGATCTTGTTCACGTCCACCGCCGCGCCAGAGTAGCCAATGGCGCACAGCACCCGGCCCCAGTTGGCGTCTGCGCCGAACATGGCCGCCTTGAACAGGGTGGAGCAGATGACGCTTTTGGACACGGTGCGGGCCATGGACAGGTCCGCGGCGCCGTCCACCCGGCAGATGAGCAGCTTGGTGGCCCCTTCCCCGTCCCCTGCCATCAGCTTGGAGAGCTGGCGGCACACGGCTTCCAGTGCCTGTGCAAAGGCGTCGTAGTCCGGGCCGGGGGCGGTGATCTCCGGGTTGCCCGCCGCACCGTTGGCCAGGATGGCGAAGGTGTCGTTGGTGGAGGTGTCCCCGTCCACGGAGATCATGTTGAAGGTCTTTTCCGTCACCTGGTGGATGGCCTTGTCCAGCATGGCCGGGCTGATGGCGCAGTCCGTGGTGACAAAGCAGAGCATGGTGGCCATGTTGGGGTGGATCATGCCGCTGCCCTTGGAGATGCCCCCCACCTTCACGGTTTTGCCGCCGATCTCCACTTCCGCCGCCGCTTCCTTCGCGATGGTGTCAGTGGTCATAATGGCGGTGGCCGCGGCGTGGGAGCCGTCTGCGCTCAGGGCCTTTACCAGCTCCGGGATGCCCGCCTGGATGGGCTCGATGGGCAGCACCTGGCCGATAACCCCGGTGGAAGCCACCACCACGTCCTGGGGGTCGATGCTCAGGGCTTGGGCGGTGAGATCACACATGGTCTGGGCCTTTTCCTCGCCGTCGGCGTTGCAGGTGTTGGCGTTGCCGGAGTTGCAGATGACAGCCTTGGCGGCGCCGTCCGCGATGTTCTTCTGGGTGACCAGAATGGGCGCGCCCTTTACCAGGTTCTGGGTGTACACGGCGGCGGCCGCGCAGGGAGCCTCGCTGTAAATCATGGCCAGGTCGGGCTTGGATTTATTCTTGCGGACGCCGCAGTGGATGCCCCCGGCCACAAAACCCTGGGCCGCCGTAACGCCGCCTTCTATCATCTTCATAGGTTGATTCCCCTCTCTACTTAATCTATGTGGTTCCCCTGTTTAGAAGGCTGGAGGGACAATAGTCAGTCCCGCGGTCTCCTCCAGGCCGAAGCTCAGGTTCATGTTCTGAATGGCCTGGCCCGCCGCCCCCTTGACCATGTTGTCGATGGCGGAGATGGCGATGAAGGTGCCGGTGCGGCTGTCCACAAACAGGGACACGTCGCAGAAGTTGCTGTAGCGCACGTTCTTCACGTTGGCCACCTGGCCCTTTCCCAGCAGGCGGACGAAGTACTCCCCGTCGTAGCGGGCGTGGTAGGCCTCCCACAGCTGGTCCTCGGTGACGCCGGGCTTCAGCCTGGCGTAGCAGGTGGCTAGGATGCCCCGGTTGATGGGCAGCAGGTGGGGCACGAAAGTCACCTTCAGGGGGCTGCCCTCTATTTTGGACAGCGTCTGCTCAATCTCCGGGGTGTGGCGGTGGGCCGCCACCTTGTAGGCGGTGAAGCTCTCATTGAGCTCCGGGTAGTGGTTGCCCTGGGTGGGCTTTCTCCCAGCGCCGGTGACGCCGGATTTGCAGTCGGCGATGATGCCCTCCTGCTCGATCAGCCCGGCCTCCAGGGCGGGCACCAGGGCCAGGGGCACCGCCGTGGTGTAGCACCCCGGGTTGGCGATGACCTTCTTCCCCCGAATCTTCTCCCGGAAGAACTCCGGCAGGCCGTACACCGCCTTCTCATGGAGGGCCTTGTCCTGGTATTCGCCGCCGTACCACTCCTGGTAGGCGGCCTCGTCCTCCAGGCGGAAGTCAGCGCCCATGTCGATGAAGGTCTTGCCCAGGGCGTCGCACTGGGCGGCCAAGTCCTGGGAAAGGCCGTGGGGCAGGGCGGCAAAGACCACGTCGCTTTGCTCCACCACCTGGTCCTGGGTGCCGCAGACCAAATCAATCATCTGGCTGTAGGCGGGGTACACCTGGGAGAGGGCCATGCCCTCAAAGCTGACGGAGCTGATGGCAGAAAGCTCCGCCTGGGGATGGCCCGCGATCAGACGGCAGATCTCGCTGCCCGCGTAGCCCGTGGCCCCCACCACGCCCACTTTAATGGGTTCCATGTCACTTTTCCTCCTTTTCCAGCAGTCCCAGCACCCGCTGGGCCTGGGCTTTTACGTTCTCCGGGGCGGGGCCGCCCAGCACCTTCCGGCCGCCCACGCACTTCTCCAGGGAGATAGCGCCGTACACGCCTTCATCGAAGTCGGGGCAGACAGCCCGGTAGTCTTCCAGGGGCAGGGTCTCCAGGGTCAGGCCCTTCTGGATGCACAGGGCCACCAGCTCCCCGGTGATCTTATAGGCGTCCCGGAAGGGCAGGCCCTTCTCCGCCACCAGGTAGTCGGCGCAGTCCGTGGCATTGATAAAGCCCCCGGCGGCCGCGGCCCGCATCTTGTCCTCCTTCACGGTCATGGTCTCCACCATGGGGATGAGGGGCGTCAGGCACAGCTTGAGGGTGTCCACCGCGTCGAACACAGCTTCCTTGTCCTCCTGCATGTCCTTGTTGTAGGCCAGGGGCAGGCCCTTCATCATGGAGAGCAGGGCCATCAGGTCGCCGAACACCCGGCCGCTCTTGCCCCGGATGAGCTCGGCAATATCCGGGTTCTTCTTCTGGGGCATGATGCTGGAGCCGGTGGAGAAGGCGTCGTCCAGCTCGATGAACTGGAACTCCCAGGAGCACCACAGCACCAGCTCCTCGCAGAAGCGGGACAGGTGCACCATGATGAGGGAGGCGTCAAAGGCGATTTCCGCGCAGAAGTCCCGGTCGGAGACGCCGTCCAGGCTGTTCTGGCTAATCTGGGAAAAGCCCAGCAGCTTCGCGGTGATGGTCCTATCCAAGGGATAGGTGGTGCCGGCCAGGGCGCCGCTGCCCAGGGGCATAACGTCCATGCGCTTCAGGGCGTCCTCCAGGCGGGAGAGGTCCCGCAGCAGCATCTCGGCGTAGGCCATCAAGTGGTGGCCAAAGGTGATGGGCTGGGCCCGCTGCATGTGGGTGTAGCCGGGCATCACTGTGGCGGCGTACTGCTCCGCTTTGCGGCACAGCACTTTCACAAAGTCCTTCAGCTGGGTCTGGACGGCGGCGCAGTCCTTGCGCAAGGTCAGGCGCACATCCAAGGCGACCTGGTCGTTGCGGCTGCGGGCGGTGTGCAGGCGCTTGCCCGCGTCGCCGATGCGGGCGGTGAGCTCCCCCTCCACAAAGGTGTGGATGTCCTCGGCGTCCGGGTCAATCATCAGGGCGCCGGAATCCAAATCGGCCAGAATGCCCTGCAGGCCCTTCACAATCTTCTCGCTTTCGCCTTTCTCGATGATGCCGCACTCCCCCAGCATGGTGGCGTGGGCCATGCTGCCCTCGATATCCTCCCGGTACATCCGGCTGTCGATGGAGATGCTGGAGTTAAAGTCGTTGGTCTTGGGGTCGGCTTCCTTTTGGAAACGGCCTTTCCAAAGCTTCATAGTGTTCCCTCCCGTGGAGTCTCTTAAAAAGGGCAAGGGGACTTTTCCCTTGGGAAAGCCCCCTCGTCCGGGTGGTCCATATAAAATGCCCTTACTTGTCGTAGGTCAGGCCCTTCTTCGCCTGGACCTTGATGGGCAGGCCGAACAGGTTGATAAACCCGGCGGAGTCGGCCTGGTTGTACACCTCGTCCTCGTCAAAGGTGGCGATTTCCTCGTCATACAGGGAGTAGGGGGAGGTGACGCCCGCGTCGATGATGTTGCCCTTATAGAGCTTCAGCTTCACGTCGCCGGTGACGGTCTCCTGGGTGGAGTCCACAAAGGCGGACAGGGCTTGGCGCAGAGGGGTGTACCACTGGCCGTTGTACACCAGGTCGGCGAACTTCAGGGCAATCTGCTGCTTGTAGTGATAGGTCTCCTTATCCAGGCACAGCTCCTCCAGCTTGTTGTGGGCGTGGTAGAGGATGGTGCCGCCGGGAGTCTCGTAGACGCCACGGGACTTCATGCCCACCAGGCGGTTCTCGATGATATCCGCCAGGCCGATGCCGTTTTTGCCGCCCAGCTCGTTGAGCTTGGCCACCATCTCCATGCCGGTGAGGGTCTCCCCGTCCAGCTGGGTGGGCACGCCCTTCTCAAAGTGCAGGGTGATGTAGGTGGGCTCATCGGGGGCCTGCTCGGGGGAGACGCCCAGTTCCAGGAAGCCCGGCTTGTTGTACTGGGGCTCGTTGGCGGGGTTCTCCAAATCCAGGCCCTCGTGGGAGAGGTGCCACAAGTTCTTGTCCTTGGAGTAGTTGGTCTCCCGGTTGATTTTCAGGGGGATGTTGTGGGCCTCGGCGTACTCAATCTCCTCTTCCCGGCTCTTGATGTCCCAGATGCGCCAGGGGGCGATGATCTTCATATCCGGAGCAAAGGCCTTGATGGCCAGCTCGAAACGCACCTGGTCGTTGCCCTTGCCGGTGCAGCCGTGGCAGATGGCGTCGGCGCCCTCTTTTTTGGCGATGTCCACAATGCCCTTGGCGATGATGGGACGGGCAAAGGAGGTGCCCAGCAGGTACTTGTTCTCATACACAGCCCCGGCCTTCACCGTGGGGTAGACGTAGTCCTGGATGAACTCCTCTTTCAAATCCAGCACGTACAGCTTGGAGGCGCCGGTCTTCTTGGCCTTTTCCTCCAGGCCGTCCAGCTCGGTGCCCTGGCCCACGTCGCCGGAAACGGCGATAACCTCGCAGTTGTTGTAGTTTTCCTTCAGCCAGGGGATGATGATAGAGGTGTCCAGGCCGCCGGAGTAGGCCAGCACTACCTTTTTAATCTCGTTTGCCATGATGGGTCCCTTCCTTTATTGCAAATTCAAAAGAGTCTTGGGTTTTGTGACACTTGCTATTATACACCCCTTTCGGAAAAAATCAAGGGCAAATTGCATATTTATTCATATTTTTTGCAAACCAACACGGGAGCGGCTTCTTTTCCCGTTATTTTCCCTATTTTCAGGGACAAAAATGAGGGAGCGGCTTGCGCAACTCCCATCCATTCCAATTTTTATGCAAAATATTCACCAAATTATACAGGAGACTTTTTGCCTGCCGGCTCCACTCCCTGCTCCAGGGCCTGGCGCTCCCGCTCCTTCCGCTGGTGGTGCTGGGTGATTTTCCGATACACCAGCACCCCCAGGCCGCTGATGGCCGCCGTAGCCACAAAGACAATGACGGCAAACAGGTAGTTCTGTGTGCCCAGGGCGTCCCCGCCGATGGTGGATGTGATCACGGAAGGAATGCGCGCCACCGTGGTAATAAGCACCCAGGTGCGCAGGCGCATGGGAGTCAAGCCCACGATATAGGTGAGCACATCCTTGGGCGTGCCAGGGATAAAAAACAGGATGAAGGCGATGAGGTTCAGCCGGCGGGCGTTCTGCAGAAACTTGAGCGAGTGGATTTTCTCCTCCGCGATAAACAGCGTGACGAACCGCATGCCAAACTTTTTTACAAAAAGGAAGATGGCAATGCTGCTCAGGGTGGTGCCCAAAACGCACAGCAGCGTGCCCTCCAGAATGCCGAAAGCATAGCCGGCCCCAATCTCCAGGGGCTCTCCAGGGATGATGGCCACAAAGACCTGAAGCATCATCATGCCCAAAAAGGCCAGCCGCCCCCAGATCCCGTGGGTGTCCACCCAGTCCCGAAACTGGTCCGGCTGGGAGACAAACTGCAGCATGGGCTTGCCCACAAACCAAAACACCAGGCCCATGGCTGCCAGGGCCACCCCCAAGCACACCAGGGCTACAATCCGTTTTCTTTTTCTCTCTCGCTTTTCCATAGACTCGCTTTCCCTTCCGGACCTGCCAGGGCGATCCATTTACCCTTTCTTTTCTTTTTAGTATAAAAGAAAGCGCTCAAGAAATCTTAAACAGTTTCTGAATTTTTTCTTCCATTGCCGCGGGCTTCCCTGCGTTCCGAAGGGCCCGGGCGGGCGTCTTTGGAAATTTTTCTCAAACCCCTGTAAGGAATGCCTAAAAAACCGTAGAATAAAGACAGAGAGGGAAAAGGAGGAGTGAGAAGGATGAAGGACCGGGACATCATCGAGCTGTTTTGGCAGCGCCTGCCCCAAGCCGTGGACGCGGTGGAGGAGGCCTACGGCTCTCAGCTACGGGGCCTGGCCGGGAACCTGCTGCCCGACCCCCAGGACGCGGAGGAGTGCCTGAACGACGCCTACCTGGGGCTGTGGAACAGCATCCCGCCGGCAAAGCCCCAGCCCCTGCTGCCCTATGCCCTGCGGGTGGTGCGCAACCTGTGCCTGAAGCGCTATCACTACAACCGGGCCGGCAAGCGGAACCGCCAGCTGGACGTGGCCCTCTCGGAGCTGGAAAACTGCCTGGCCGGGTCCTCCACGCCGGAGAGGGAACAGGACGCCAAGGAGCTGGGGGCCGCCTTGAACGGCTTTGTCAAAGGGCTGTCCCACCGGGACCGGGTGCTGTTTTTGGGGCGCTACTGGTACGGCAGCTCTTACAAGGAGCTGGCCCTGAAGCTGGGGATCACGGAGAACAACGCGGCCGTGCGGCTCTCCCGCCTGCGGGACAAGCTGCGGGCCCACTTGCAGAAAAAGGGGGTTTTGGAATGAACGGAAAAGACTTGATGCAAGCGCTCAACGACATCGACGAACGGTACATCGAGGAAGCCCTGCCCTGGAGCGCTGCCGTGAAAAAGGAGCGCCATCCCGTGTGGGCCCTGGCCGCCGGCCTGGCCCTCTGCCTGGGGCTGGGGGCGGGCGCCGCCCTACTGTTCGGCGGGCCTCTGCTCACCTCGGGGGACCCGGGCCCGGAGGTCACCACCCTGGAAAACGCTGCCACTGGGGAAGCCCGGGCGGCAGAACAGGAAGCCCCGGAGGTACCCATCCCCCACCTGGAGTTCGCCGTGAGCGACAGCGGCATCGGCGCGTCGGTGGGCGGCGTCTACGCGGAGGGCGTCATCCAGCGGACCCTGACACTGGATGAGCTCTCCTCCCTGCGGGAGCAGCCGGGCCTCTCCTGGATGGGGGACTATTACCTGACCGGCACGGCCCTCTTTGACGAGAACGGGGGCACCCTCCAGGTGATGGTGGCGGGGTACGACCCCTCCATCGTGGATGAAAGTTTGGAGACCTTCCCCGTGGAGAAAACCCCCGCCTTCCTGCTGGCGCTGGGACAGGAGGATCTCCCCACTCAGATCGAGGAGCAGCTGGCTTTTCTGGGGGAGCCCAACAACACCGTGGAGGGTGTGGGGGTGCGGGCCGCCCAGTTTCCCTACCAGGGCGGCTACATCGACCCGGTGAGTGGGGAATCCATCCAGGTGGATTCCACCCTGTACTGCACCGGCTACACTCTGGACGGCGCCAGCGCGGGCCTGATGGCTGTTGGCGGCGACACCCTGACAGAGGAGGAGGCCCAGCACCTGGCGGAGGTGGCGGCAGGCTATGGGGTATATCACGGCCTGAGCCTGGAGGACATCTCTGCTGAACCCAAGGGCAAGGATACCCCCAACGTGAATTACGGCGACTCCTACCACCTGACCGTGCTGGGGCCCCTGGGCATTCCCCAGGAAGAGTCCTCCGCCTCGTCCCAGGCGGAAAGCGCTGTGTCCTCTGAGATCGAGTCCCAAATCGACAGCTCCGCTGTACGCCAGGAACCGGCAGCATCCCCCACCGTGGACCTGTCATTTACATCCCGCCCAGAGGGGGACAACACGTTCTCTGACGTTTGGAACACCTTTACGGAGCTCTATTTGGAGCCACAGGACCAGGCTCCCCACGGGGCCAAATCGGACTACACTCTCAGTGAGGAAGAACTGGCCTCCATCTGGGGCGGGGCAGTGCCTTGGCGCGATATGCTGACAGAAAATGACGAGGTATTGGCCTACGGATATTTCTCGGATGAGGGCGAGCTCATCAAAGTCTTTGTGGGCGGCTACCGGGATGACCCAGACACTGAGAACCATGAGATGTTCCAACTCTTTGCTGTCAGCCTATACAACATGGAACCAACAGGAACCTGGGGGCAGGACGTGGAAGAGGTGCTGGCTTTGGCCGGCGCCACTGTCAACAACATGGACGTAGCCACCCAGCAGATCTTCTCCCCCGTGGAGTACGAAGACGGCAGCACCATGGACCACACCGCTTACAGCGCCGCCTTCCAACCTGCCGCAGGCCCCGCTTTTATGGTGGTAGACGCCTTTGCCAGTCAGGTCTCCTTCAGTGAAGAAGAAGCCAAAGGCTTTGTGGAGCAAGTGACAGGCGGCTCCCTCTACAACGGAGTGAACCTAGACGCCATTGCAAAAGGTGAATGAAAAAGAAACTTGGACGCAGAAAAGGGGCCTCCCAGGCGAGAGGCCCCTTCGTTTCTTTCTTCAGCTGGTGCGGGTGATGTACTGGCAATAGACGTACACGTTTTGGATCTTCTTGGCGGTGACGCCATCCGAGGCCTCTACCTCGGGCTGTGTCTCCGAGGGGGTGATGTGCAGCTTCACGGCGATGGCGTCCTGCCCCACCCGCATTTTGCGAATGGGTTTGTAGGCGAAGTTCCGGGGCTCGATGCCCACAAAGTCGTGGAGCACCTGCTCGGTGGCCCGGTCGGTGAAGCAGCGGAGGATGTCCTCCGTGCTGTACATGTCGATGATGGCCTTGGCCTCCTCAAAGCTCAGGTTGGTGGAGTGGTAATCCCCCGCGCCGATGACATACATGGTGCTGTTATCCAAAAGCAGCAAAGGTTCTCTCTTATCCGGCATATCAGGTGCCCCCTTCTCTTGGAATTACGCAGGCGGCCGCATTGCAGCAAACCATACATTTAATTTTCCTGCTTTCATTTTATTATATAGAGTTTGCACTCTCTTTACAAGAGTCCCAAGGGTTTGTTAAAAAATAAATTAGTACAAAGTTTCCCTTCCTTTTCTGGAAGCCTCCCCCTCAAAGTAGAAAAAGGGCCCCAGAAGGGGCCCTTTTAGGAGATCTGATAGTCTTTCACCTGCGCGTACAGGCGCTCATCCACCTGTGCGGAAAGCCGCAGGCCTTCTGGCACATACTCCTCCGAGAGCACGGCCCCCTCCTCCCGCAGCTTGGCGGCCAAGCCCGTTTTGGCAAAGGGCAGCAGCAGCTCCACGGGGAAGGTCTTTTCCGGCAGGGCCTCTTCCACAGCTGCCAACAGCTCAGGGATGCCCTCCCCGGTTAGGGCGCTGATGCGCACCGCGCCAGGCAGGCGGGGGGCCAGGTCCGGGTCCTCCACGGCGTCCCACTTGTTCAGCACGGGGATGATGGGGTGCCCGGCGGCGCCCAGTTCATTCAAGAGCTGGCCCGTCACCTCCAGGTGCTCCCGGGCCTCCCCGCTGGAGGCGTCGCAGACGTTCAAAAGGATATCCGCCGTTGCCGCCTGCTCCAAGGTGGACTTGAAGGCCTCCACCAAGTGGTGGGGCAGCCGCCGGATGAGCCCCACCGTGTCGATGAGCATGACGGTCTTGCCGCAGGGCAGCTTCAAGGCCCGGGCGGTGGGGTCCAGGGTGGCGAAGAGCTTGTCCTCCGCCAGCACCCCCGCCTGGGTGAGCTGGTTCATCAGGGTGCTCTTCCCCGCGTTGGTGTAGCCCACTAAAGCCACGGTGACAGTGCCGTCCTTTTTCCGGCGGTGGTCGATGACGCCCCGGGCGGCCTCCACCTCTTTCAGCTGTTCCTTCAAAGAGCCGATGCGCCGCCGGATGTGGCGGCGGTCCGTCTCCAGCTTGGTCTCGCCGGGGCCCCGGGTGCCGATGCCGCCCCCCAGCCGGGACAGGGCCGTGCCCTGGCCGCCCAGCCTGGGAAGCAAATACCGAAGCTGGGCAAGCTCCACCTGCAGCTTGCCCTCTTTGCTGCGGGCCCGCTGGGCGAAGATGTCCAAGATCAGGGTGGTGCGGTCGATGACCCGCACCTGGCAGGCCTTCTCCAGGTTGCGGATCTGGGTGGGGGTCAGCTCCCGGTCGAACAGCAGCAGGTCGATCTCCTCCTGCCGGCACAGCTCGGCGGCCTGTTCCACCATGCCGGAGCCCAGGCAGGTAGCGGTATCCGGGGCGGGGCGCTTCTGGGTCAGGGTGAGCACTGGGTCTGCCCCGGCCGTGCGGGAGAGCTCCTCCAGCTCCCGCAGGGACGCTTGGGCGTCGAACTCCCCCGTGTCCAAAGACACCAGCAGGGCCCGCTGGGGCCGGGTCTCATTTTCATACAAGGGCATTCCCTCCTTTTTCAAGGGTCAGTCCCTATGATAGTACAGAAACGCCCGAACGTCAATGGATTTTAGGCCTCCAGCTCCACCACATAGGTAACGCCGGAGCGGTTCAAGGCGTGATAGAGCCCCGTCTCCCCTGTGAAAGCCCCCTCTGCCAGCTGGGCGGTCAGGCCTTCCCCTGTCACCGTGATGCCGCCCGTGCCGTAAGCCGCCTCTTCCCCGGAGAGCCACACCTCTGTGAACACATCCCATCCCCCATCGGAACGGGGGAGCATGGCGGGCTTGCCCTGGGCATAGACCGTCAGCTTGCGGGGCAAAAAGGGCAGGGTGACGCTGGCCGCCCCGCTGCCCGTGCCCGCATAGCTCACCAAAGCGGTCCGCTGGGAAAGAAACTGCTTTTCCTCCGCTGTCAGGTGCAGGGCCGCGTTAGAGATGTGCCCGCCCGCCAGCTGTTCCAATTTTTGATTGTCCTGCAAAAAGTCCGCCCACTCCGGGCAGTCGGTCTGCTCCCACAGAGAGAGCCCCAGGGTGGTGGAATGATTGGTTGCAGCCATATTACGTCTCCTCCTCAAAATAGTCTTCCAGGTCTTCCCGAACCGCCTGATCCAACTGGGCCCAGGTGAGGCCCAGGCCATCCCACTCCTCAAAAGAATGGGGGTAGGCGTCCCAGGCCACCCAGGTGATGGACTCCTCCCACGCCCATGCCAGGTGGGCGGGCAGCAGCTGGTCCAGCTCCCGCTGGGCTTCCGCCTGGGTGACGCCCAGCAACCGGCCCAGCACCACCGTGAGGCCGCTCTCCCCCTCCAGGAGCAGTCCCCGCACTCCGGCGCCGGGCAGCAGCGCCTGCACATCCGGCGGGGTAAACCCATCCCGCTGGATGGCGAGCCGGCACTGGACCATCTCCCGGCAATCCTCCAAGCTGGCACGGGCCCTCTGGGGCCGGAACAGAGCTTCCCACTGGGCCAGCTTTTCCCGGCTGGCCGTGGCTGGGAACAGGTCGCCCAACAGCTGGTCAAACCGTTCCTCCAGCAGGGCAAAGCCCGCTCCGTAAGCGGCCAGCTCCCAATCCACAGGCGAGGCCCCCGTCAGCTCGTAAAGGCCGGTGCCCTCCAGCACCTGGGCCAGATGCTCCCGGGCGCTCATGCAATCTCCCCCACAACCACATTGGAAAGCCGGAGGATACTGCCTTTCACACTGGGCACGTCGCGCATGGTGCTGGGGAATTCCAGCTTTTCCACCGGGACAGCGGAGAGCACCACCCGGCTGATGTCCGTCAACAGGTAGCCGTCCCCCACGCCAAGGCCTTTGAAAAACTCCCGCAAGGCAGCTTCAATGTCCTCCTTCGCCTGTTCCAGGTCCAGCTCCTCAGAAAGCTGGATATTCACCAAAACGCTCACCTGCACAGCCCGGGCCGCCTGCACCGTCACTGTCACGCCCACCTCCCGCTGGGCGTCTAAATCCGCCTTCAGCGCGGCAATTGTATCGTTGGAGGGGGCGGCGTCCTCCCCCCATAAGTAAAGGGCCACCGTTCCCGCCCCGCTGGAGCGGGGCACCACCTGCACGGAGGTGATTCCCTCCCGGTTCAGGGCAATCTCCCGGTAATAATCGGCGTTGGTGCCGTTGGGGCTGTGGGCCCAGGCGTCTAGAATGCGCTTGCGGTAGGCCTCGTCCTCTTCTGGGTCTTGGCCACCGGTAATAGGGCTTTCATTGGCGGCGTAATTGATACCCACGGGTGCTCCCACCAGGGTTGTCACATAGCCGGCCGCCGCGTTGCCCGCAGCGCCTGGGACAACCGCCTCCACCGGCACATCCACTGTCAGCTCCCCCGCCTGCAGCACCGCCTCCTCTGTGGTGGCGTACTCCACCACTGGTTCTCCCGAGGTGGCGCACACCGTGCCCTTGGGCACCACCAGGTCAAAAGAGAGGGGAAGGTACCGGGAAAAGGACACCACCCCAGCGGCCTTCTCCGCCTGCTTTCGAAGGACGCCCCGCTGGGCCCCATGCAGGTCCAGCTGCTTTCCCGTTGCCGTTTGGGGAAAGGCCTGCCGCTCCAGCCATTCCATAGAGGCCTCCAGCCGGTACAGCTCCCCAGCCAGGGCCCGCATCCGCAGGCCCACGTCGGAGACATCCTCTATTTTGCACCCGCTTTCCCGCTCATACGTCTCCTCCATGCGCCGGAGGATTCCTTCAAATTTGTCCATCCGATTGCTCCTTTCCAGGAACGGCAACCTGCCCCGTCCCTTCGGGTGTGGTGATTGTAAACGTCCAGACCCAGTCCTCCTGGTCAAACATGGCTTGCCCCACCTCTACGCCGGGGCAGGGGAGCAGCGCCTCCCCCGCCAGGGCCCAAGCCCGCTGTACGCTGTTCTCCTCCTGCGGGTCCAGCCCAGCCAGGCCGCTGCCAAGGTCCGGGACATAGGGAATACTCCCCCTGGGCAGCCGCAGCCGCATGGCCGCGTTTTGCAGCGCCTCCTCCAAGCCGGAAACCCGCTGGGGGAGGCCGTTGGGCCCCAGGGCTATGCCGCCATTTTCCCATTTCATGTCCATAGAAATCCCCCCGTTACAGTTCCTTCGGCGGGAAGCTTTGGCCATTGATGACCACCTCTCCCGTGTTCTTCAGCAAAATCTCCGCCCCGCCCGCAGAATAGATACGCACCTCTCCCTGGGAGAGGTCTCCATCGGGGGCGGCAGCCATGCCCGCGCACACCCCGTCCAGCATCAGGGCACGGCCTCCCTCCGCCGCCGCGGCGGAATAGCCGTAAGGGAACAGCAGCTCTGGGGAATGGTATTCGCTTTCCCCCTGGATGCGCAGCTGCTCTCCCGTTCCGGACACCTGCCCCCTTCGGAGCCTGGCCCCAGAGGAGCGGCTTCCCTGCCTTGTCAACCACATACGCCGGTCCCTCCTTCCAAGGTAAGCCGCGTGCGTTCCCCGCGGCTGTTTCGGGCATAGCGGGCAGCGCGCACCGGAAGATCTACAAAGCGCCCCAAGGGGCCGGCCTGCCCGCTGGCCAGCGCCCCCCGGACAGGCCAATACAGCCCCGGGCACTCCACAATGAGCAGCCGGCTCTCCCGCTGCCCCTCCTGCAGAAGAGCCCGGGGGTCCCGGCCGTCCTCCATGCTCACATAGCGCTGGCGCTGAATTCCCAGAGACGCGCCCCCGCGGAAGGGGGTGTCGTAAGTTCCCCGGTAGCTCTGCTGCCACACAGTGCTCAACTGTTTGCAGTGCAGCAGGGAAAACTCTGCCCAAAGCACAGGCCCCGCTTCCACCCGGCTTTCCGGAAGACTCTCGCAGTGGAGCACACCGCTGCTGTCTACCCAAGGGGACACCCCCAGGTAGTCCTGGCAAAAGCCTTCCAGCACCTCCCAGCAGCTCATGCCTTTTTCAACTGTCATCTCCCCCGTTTGGGCGCCCTTTTCCCCGGCATATCCCGCCAGCCCCAAGGGCTTGAGATACTTTTCCCACAGGGCCTCTAAGGAAGGGGAACGGAGCACAGCGGGCTGGGCTTCATTGTCCAGCAGAAGCGCCTCCCAGCTGCGGCACACCAGCTCTACCTGAAGCCCGCTTTCAGACAGGACTGCATTCTGTTCGTCCACAATACCCCCAAAAAGCAGCTTGCCCTCGTGAAAAACCCGCACAACAGAAAGCGCCTCCCAAGGCTCTTCCGCCGGGAATACGGCGGTCAGCTGGTCTGCAGGTGCGTCCCTGTCGTAAAGCAGCTCCACGGACAAGGGTTCTCCCAGCAGCATCTCTGGCCCCTGGGGCAGCTCTCCCCAAAATGTCATGGCACCACCACCTTCTCTCCCGCCTCCAGTTCATTGATGTTTGGAATATGAGGGTTGGACTCTACCAGCGCCTCTATGGGAAGGTCCCATCGGTTGGCGTAATCCCACAGGCTTTCCCCTTCCTGCGCCCTGTAGGTTCCCCTTCCCGAAAAGGCAGGCTGCCCCTTCCATTCCGTAAAGGAAAAGCTGTACCGAACCAGATCCTTTCCCTGGGCTCCGGTGAGCTCCAGCCGGTCCATCAGCGCCCAGAAGGGGGTGAGCCCAGGCAATTGCAGCCTGCCCGGCCCCTCTTGCGCATAGGCACGCTGCAGGGCCGCCCACCGCTCCATGCAGTCCGCCCCGGAGAAGTACCCCTCCCCAGTGACCTTGCGGCGCTGCTGTCCCAGTTCCTCGGCCCTGCTTTCCCCATAGGGAACGCGGACCTCCGCCACATTTCTGGCGCTTTCCACCTGCAGAGACACTGGGTTATCCCGCCAGGTGAAATCCCGAAAGCGCATCCCCATCAGCCGCACAGCCGCCCACCTCCTTTACAGGGAAGCCGGGTAGCGCCGGCTGTCCCGCTCTACCTGCCGGGAGACCTCCTCGGCCCTGTCCCGGCTGGTTTCACTTCTCTCTTCCCTCATGGCGTCTCCTCCATTTCTTCCCGGTTTGCGGCAAGGAAGACCGCCTTCCCTGCTGTAAGCTCCAACCGTTTCCACCGGCACCCCGTATAGCGCGCCTTTCCAATCTGCGCGGTAAACACCGCCATTCTCTCCAAACCAGAGGCGTTTTGAAGCCCCTCCAGCTCCACCTGGTATAGGACCCCCGGGTCCCGCAGGGCAAAGGGCTCTTCCTCCCCCACTGAAACCAGCTCCTCACCGGAAAGGGAAAGGGACACCGATACTCCTGCCGCCCGGTACGCCTTCCCCCCCAGAAGGATTTCCCTGCCCTGGAGGGAGAGGCCCTCCTCCCCAGAAAATAAGGCTCGCAGAACAGCGCAGCGCTGACGGGTCAGGTTGTCGGTCCGGCCTGTTTCCCGCGTCAGCTCCCCGCACCCGGGGCACTGCTCCCGCAGCAGGCTCCACAAGGTGGAGAACACCTGTTCCCGCTGGGATTCCTCCGGGGCGAAAATCCAAAAGACCAGCTCCGTCTCCTGGCGGCCATCTTGCAGGCGCTGCGCCGCCACCTGGCCGCAGACCACCGGGCGCGCCAGAAGCCGGGTGCCCCAGCCGGGATCATAGGCCCGCCGGAAGTCCACGTTCTCCACATTTTCCTGGAAGAGCTCCAGCAGCCCCTCCAGCAGGTCAGTTTCCGCCATCGTCTTCCCACCTTTCCAAAAGGGCCTGCTCCCACAGCCGCCGGCCGCCCAAAGTGACCTCCTCCGCGCGCAGCACCCGATATGCCTGACCGCCCTGGGTCAGCTTTCCACCCCGGGCCCCCAGCAGCTCGGGGAAGCTGCCGGCAAACCGGTACAGAGGCGCGGCCAGCTTGCCCAGCAAGTGGGGGCGCTCCCCCCACAGGTCGGCCTTTTCCTCCCCCCAGGGGAACACCACCCCAAATCCCTGGGCGGGGTCCTTCCCCTCTTGCACAAGGGACGCCCTGCCTGCCCGGCGAAACCACTCCTTTTCCCTGCTCCTCATGGCTTCCACCTCACTTGGGAAAAATAAAAGCCCGGTTCTTCCAGTGCGGAGGCAACGGCCCGGCGCTTTTCCTCTACCAACAGGGCGGCCCTCTCGCTGCCTCCCCCCTGTGTGAGTTTCACCTCTCCCGCTGTGATGCTTTGGGGCGTTACGGCCTCCTCTGTTAAAAGCAGCTGATAAAAGGCCTGGGCCGCCGCCAAAACTTCCAGCCCTGCTTCCCATTCTTGCAGCTCTTCCTCCGTCAAACAGGAGCGCAGCCGCCCCTGCACCTGCCGGGCGCACTGGGCGCACAGCGCCGCACAGAGCGCTTCCCGCTCCGTGCCCTCCTCGTCTGCGGCCTCCCCGCTGAACCGGGCAAATTCCTGCTTGACCACTGCCAAATCCAATTCCAATGAAGCAGCCTCCCTTCCATGTAAATCAAAAAGGAAGAAAAGGGGGACAGCTGTCCCCGTCCCCCTTCCTCCACATTTCCGCTTACTCTACCGTGTAGCTCACACCCTGGGCCGCGCCCTCAAAAATGCGGGCAAAGCCTGCAATGGCGCTGACGGAGATCTTCTCCAGCTGCCGGTCGATGAGCTTGTCGCTGTCCACCAGCACGTCCCCAGCCTGGACCATCTCCAGGGCGCAGTTCTTGTCCAGGGCGATGATCTTGCCCTCCTCCATGCCGGGCACATGGACCAGGGCGGCCCCCAGGGGAGTGACCAGCTTGCCGGTGCCCTGGAAGTTCAGCCCTGCCTGGGCGTCTTTAAACTCGCTGATCTGCAAGAGCTTCTGGATGCCGTCGGTGCCCGCGGCGATGGCATTGAGCTGGTAGGGAGCCAGGCTGCCCCACAGCTTCAAAAAGTCCGCATAGCTCAGGGACGTGCTGGAGGCAAAAGTGATGCCGTCCTTGCTGCCGTCGCCGTTGATGAGCACGTCCACCGCGTCCTCCAGCTGGGCTGCGGCAATGCCCGCGCCAATCTGGCCCAGTGCCACGGTGAGCAGGTCCAGCTTCTGGAAGCGCAGGGCCTCATAAGAACTGGAGAGAACCCGTCCCCGCTTGTACAGGGGCACCAGGCCGCTGCCCAGGCGCAGGGTGGTCTGGGGCAGCTGGGCCCCTTCAGAGACCACGGCGGCCTGCCAGGTCTCGTCCTCCGCGTCGATGGTGCGGTAGTCCATGCCGTCAATGCGGGTGACCGTGGCCACCAGGTCGTTCACCTGGCTCACCCGCTCCATGCCCTGGCGCACGGCCCGGGACACATACTCCGGAAACAAGGCCGCCCCTGCCGAAGTGGCGAAAAATCGCTCCACCGGGTCGGAGCCGGGACCGCTGACTTTGATGTCAAAGCGCTTCAGCTGGCGCTGGAAAGCGTCCAGCCCTTCCAGGGGCGTGCCCCGGTACTGCTCCGAGCGGTCCAGCTCCTCCAGCACCTGGGTAAAACTTTTGCCAGGAACGCTGTACATCCCTTTTTCCAGTGTAATATGTTCATATCCTGCCATAACCCATTCCTCCCTTTCTCAGCAAAAGATAACGCCGCAAATTCCTGCGGCAGTGTCCACATCCGTGACAATGCCCGGGCGGCCCGTGGTGCCCGCGTCCAGCTTCCCGCTGGAATCCAGGGCCAGCAGGGCGCAGCCCACCGCCAAATCACTGGCGCAGGGCAGGCGCATATACCCCGCCACCTGCACTGCGGCCAAGTCTCCCTTCACACCCAGCACCAGGCCCACCGGGGTGGTGCTTACCGGGCAGACCTTCACTGTGTTGTTGGCGGCAAGGGATACCAGGTCCCCCTCCTTGGCGGCAGTTCCAGTGGTGTCCAGTTTCATGGTGACCACCTGTTCGGCCACTCCCTCATACGAAATGCTCATATCCTTTCCCCTTTCTCAACTGTGTCAAATGCAAAACTCCCCATTGGATGCCTCCCGCACCCCTTGGGCCTCCGGCGCCAGCTGGGGCTTCAGCGGCAGCTTCTGCCCCGCCAGCTTCTCATAGGTCTCCGCCATCTGGGAGAGCTCCGGCAGGGCCAGGGCCTTCACCACCGCCTCCATCACAGCGCGGGGGAGTTCCGGCTGCAGCACGGCGCTGTACTTCAGCACGTCCCCTTGCAGCCTCTCCCGGTAGGAGCGGCCCCACTGGGCCTCTTCTTTCCACGCCTTCACCTGGGCCAGCAGTTCCCCCGCCTGGGATTTGGTCAGCAGCACCCCCTCCTCGGGGGCCTCCTCCAGGCGCTTTTCAATATCCATGTCCATCCCTCCTTCATAGTGCTTTACAACCCCCGCGGCCCGCTGGGCGGGCACCGCCACAAAAGAGCACTCATAGGCGTCCGCCGGGTCACACAGCACCCGGTGGCACCGGCGCCCGCCATAGGTGCGGCCCTTTACGTGCTGGCACTGTTCCTTCCCGCACAGGGAGCACACCGAGCGCTTCATAGAGCAGCCCACGCTCACCTCCTTCAAAATGCCGCTCTCGATCAGCTCGATGACCTGGCGGTTCTTCTCCGTGCGGGGCAGATATGCCTTGGCGGTCAGGCGCACATAAGGCTCTCCCGCCTGGGTTGTCTTGTCTGGCAGTTCTTCCAGGCCCGTGTCATAGATACGGGCTGTCTGGCTTGCGGCGCTCCTCTGGTGATCCAGCAGAACTGTCTTTCCCAGGAACAGCTCCCTCAGACCCTCCAGGGCCTCCCGGGAGAAGCGCTCAAAGTCCCGGTCCACCTCGTTGTCACACAGCACCAGAGAGAAGGTGTACACCTCCTCCGGGCTGTAGGCCCGCCGGGTGTAACGGCCGATCTGCTCCATATCCGGCGCCGCGGCGTTCTTCCGCACCAAGCCTTCTTTCATGTCTCCTCCTTTCGTTCCAGCTGCCGGGCCCGGGCGTTGAGATACCGGGCATTGGCATGGTCCACCTCATCCTGCATGGTGATTTGCTCCCACTCCACCCGGCACTGCGGGTCATAGCCCGCCAGGGTGAGCCAGGTTCGGCAGATTTTCTGGATCACAGGGGTCAGCAGCCCGCGGTAGGCGTCCAGCTCGCTGGTGAGCATATCCGCCTGCTGGCTGGACATCCGCTCCGTAGAGGACCAGGAAAGCCCCAGCAGGAAGGGGGGCACCCCCAGCTTGGCCACGATCTGCTCCAGCATCTGCCGCACGGGCACCTCGCTGTCCAGGATTTGGTTGTCCGCGCCAATGGCCTTGATGGACACGTCCCCCACCGCCACGAAGTCGCTGACCTCCCGGCTGTGCATGGCCCGTCTCCACTCCTCCGCCATCTGGCGCGCCCGGTCCCCTGCGTACAGGCCGGAGGGGTCGGGCTTGCAGGTGACGGCAAACCGCACGTTCCCCAGCCTGTCCCAGTTGACCCCCAAGGTCTTGTAGATTTTCAGCAAGATCTCGCTGACAAACGGCAGCCCCCGCAGCAGGGAGGTGCCCCAGATGGAGCCCGCCTCCGGGGCCAGGGCGGAGAGCAGCAGCAGCTCGGGATAAGGGCAAGGCCGTTTCCGATCCCCCTCCCACACGGAGACAGCGGCCTCCAGGGGGCCCTTCGGTTCCAGTTCTATCCCGTCCAGAGAGGCGTTGTACAGGGCAGCCACCTGGCCGCCTCCCAACACCATCTCCCCCACCGCGTTGCCATAGGTGAGCAGCTGCTCGAAGTAGACGCCCAAAAAGGCCTGCACCCCGTGCTCCATGGCGTTTACCGGGACGGACTGCAGAAACTCCTCCAGCTCCCGCTGGGCCTGCGCTTGGGGGCAGGAGACGGTGAACTCTCCCAGCAGTCTGCGAAGTTTGCCGATGGCCGCGTCGATGATGGGCACGCTTTCCCGCAAAGCCCGGTAGAGCCGCCTCTCCCCGGGACCCGAAGGCGCGCCCCCCGCCAAGCGGAAAGACTCCTCCGGACGGGTCTGCACCGAAAGGGCCGCTTTTTCCTCCTTTCTCCGAAACTTCAACATGCGTTCCTCCTTTCTGAAAGCAGCCAGAAAAAACTGCTTTCATAATACCCTCCAAAAAGCGAAAATTTTGCCCGTTTTGGGGCAATTTTTTCAAAAAATTTTTCAAAAAACTTTCAGTCTTTAATTTTATCTTACTTTGAGGGCCCGTCGCTTGATTTCTAAAAAGTGGTAGTGTAAGATAAGAACAGAAGAAAACACAGCGTCTCGAGACCGATGAAATAGCAAGCCGCCCACCGCCCCCATTTGGGACGGTGCGGCCCGGGAAAGGAATGGATCTCTATGCCAGATTATTACAATTACGACCAAAATTCCGGTCAACAGCCCATGTACAACCCACCCCAATATCAGCCCCAGGCCGGCATGGAACCCCCGCCCGGCTATGTGCAGAAAAGCCGCATGGCCGCCGGCATTCTGGCTATTCTGATGGGCACCTACGGCATCCACAGCTTCTATCTTGGGAACACCTCTAAGGGACTGATGCAGCTGCTTCTCTCTTTGTTCACCTGCGGCATCGGCGCCATTGTGATGCTCATTTGGGGCATTGTGGACGGGGTGCGCATTTTGGACGGCCGCATCAACACCGACGCCAACGGCGTCTTCTTAAAGGATTAATCATTAAAAAAGGAGAACCGCTATGACTGATTTTGATAACAAGGAGCTGCAGGAACAGCCAGAGGCCGCCGCACCGGCCCCCTCCTCTGAACCCGCCTCCCAGCAGCCCCCCGCAGCCCAGCAGGAGCCCCAGCCCGCCCCTCAAGAGGAGGCTGCCGCCCCCCAGCCGGAAAAAGCCGCGGAGAGCACACCTCCTTATGGAGGCCATGTTCCCCACCTGACGCTGGACCCCAATGAGGCCGAGCCCTTTCAAAACGACCCCTTCCACACGCCAGAGCCCCCTCGGGCACCGGAACCTCCCAAGCCCGAACCCGAGTACCAGCAGCCGCCTCAGTACAACGAGCCTGCCTATGGCGCCCCGCAGTACGGGACTCCCCCCTACGGCCAAGGGCAGTATGGGGCCCCACAGTACGGCGGCCCCCAATATCAGCCCCCACAGTACAGCCAGCCCCCGCAGCAGCCTTATTATCCGCCCCAGTACAATGTGCCTCCGGCGGGCTATACGCAGAAAAGCCGTATAGCGGCCGGCCTGCTGGCAATCATGCTGGGATTCCTGGGAATACACAATTTCTACCTGGGATTCACCTCCCGGGGCGTGGCCCAGCTGGTCATCTCCCTGGTGGGAGGCGTGGTCACTTGCGGCCTGGCCACCCTTGCTGTGGTTGTCTGGGCCTTTGTAGAGGGCGTGATGCTTCTTTCCGCCTCTCCCTCCCGTATGTATGACGGCCATGGCGTCATTCTGCGCGACTGAGAAAACACGCTGCCGGAAACAAAAAAACACAAGGGCCGCCCAGCCAGGCGGCCCTTTCTCTATCGCTTTCAGGCTTGCAGGCATAAAAAAGCGCCGTCCTAAAAAGGGAACGGCGTTTTTTATGCGATATGGGGCAGCTCCTTCACGGTCTGGACGCCGCTCCGCAGCGGCGCAGCGCCAGGGTGATCAAAGGGAGCGACGCTGCCTGAAGCACAATGCCCGGCAGGCAGTGGACAAAGGATTCCTGCACCCACAGGCTCCAGGTATAGCCCGGCACAAAGGCAAAGGCATCCAGCAGGCCGCAGAAGACCCGGCCCAACAGCATGGTCCCCAGCAGGGAAACACTCACGTTCAGCACCGGCGGGGCCGCCGCCAGCAAGGCGGTCAGCAGGCCGGCCAAAAAGCCGTAGATAGCCAGCTCCCACAACAGGCTGATGGAGAGAAGGCCCTCCGGGGCTCCGGAGAAAAGCTGGGGCAGCACAGGGATGAGCAGCCCACAGGACAGGCCATAGGCCGGGCCGCAGAGCAGCCCGCACAGAAGGACGGGCAACTGCAAGAGCAGCAGGACCTGCTCTCCATTTTCCACCCAGCGGAAAGCCCCGGGCAGAAGCAACCCCAGCCCCACGCACAGGGCCGCCAGCAACAGGTCCAGCAGGCAGCGCTTCGTCTTTCCCATGGCGGTTTCCTCCTTTTCCTATTCCTCCCGGCAGACGATGACTGTCACATCCCGGTGCAGCTGCAGCACCGAAGCGGGCACCTGGGGCGTCACCCTGCCCGTGAGGGCCTCCTCCAGAATATAGCGCTTATCCGCCCCCGCAATGAGCAGAATGCGCTCCGCTTTCAGAATGGTTCCCACGCCCATGGTGATGGCCTGGGTGGGCACATCCTCAATACGTTCAAACAGCCGGGAATTGGCCTGGATGGTGCTCTCTGTCAGCTGCACCGTATGGACCACCGGGGGAAAACTGTCAGAAGGCTCGTTAAAGCCGATGTGCCCGTTGCGGCCAATGCCCAAAAGCTGCAGGTCCACCCCGCCCAGGCTTTGGATCAAGGCCTCATACCGGTGGCATTCCTCCTCCAAGTCCGGGGCAGCGCCATTGGGAAGATGGGTGTTCTCCCGCTGGAGATTCACCCGGCTGAACAGGTGGTGGTCCATAAAAAACCGGTAGCTGTTGGGGTCATCCCCCCTAAGTCCGCAGTACTCATCCAGGTTCACCGTGCGCACCTGGGAAAAGTCCAGCCGCCCCTCCCGATGGGCCTCCACCAGGCGCTCATAGGTTCCAATGGGGCTGGAACCTGTGGCAAGGCCCAAAACACACCGGGGCTTCAGCAGCACCTGCGCCCCGATGAGCTCTGCCGCCAAAGCGCTCATTTCCTCATAATTGCTCACTTCTAATACGCGCATCCTCACTCAACCCTTTCCATTTATAGCCCGGCCTTTCTTGCTGGGCAGCTGCGCCAAAATCACGGCCACAAACACCAGAGCGCACCCAAAAAGTTCCCGCAGGGACAGGGCCTGCCCCAAAATTGCCCACCCCGCCAAGGCGGCAAATACCGACTCCAGGCTGAGGATGAGAGAGGCCACAGTGGGGTTCACCGTGCGCTGCCCTAAAATCTGCAGGGTATAGCCCACCCCGCTGGAAACCACGCCTGTATACAGCAGAGGCACCCAGGCGGAAAGAATATCCCGCCAGGTGAAGCTCTCCAAAAACAGGGCCAGCACCAGGGCGAACGCCCCCGCCACCAAAAACTGCACACACGAGAGCCTTACGCCATCCACCCCAGCGGGGACGGAGTCGATGACCAGGATATGCAGAGAAAATACCACGGCGCTGGCAATCACCAGCAGGTCGCCAGAGGCGATGCCCGCTCCCCCTTTCACGCTGAGAAGGTAAGCGCCCACCAGCGCCAGCACTACCCCCATCCAGACTTTCAGCCCGGGGCGGCGCCCCAGGAAGATGCCCAGCACCGGCACGATGACAATGTACAGGGCGGTTAAAAAACCGGCCTTTCCCGCTGAAGCGGTCTGCATGCCGGCCTGCTGCAGCAGGGTGGCCCCTCCCAACAGAAGGCCGCAGGCGGCGCCCCAGCCAAAGAGGGCTTTCTTCCCCGGAGCGGGGGCGGCCTCTTCCGGCTGTGCCCCGCTCCGCATACGGGAGGCCAGCCCAATTACCGGCAAAAGAGCCACGCATCCAATAAAGTTCCGCACAGCCGTGAAAGCGCAGGGCCCCAGATAGTCCATGCCCACGCTTTGGGCCACAAAAGCCGTGCCCCAGATTAAGGCGGTAAGCATCAGCATGGCCCCGCCCCGCAGCTGCTTTGTCTCATTCCCCATGCACTGGGACCTCCTTTTCCTCTGTGGACGCATCCCGCGTCAAGTTCTTCATCCAGTTGTACCGGTTGATTTTCACAATCGCCACAAAACATTTGAGGATCTGATCGCACTTCAAGCAGGCGAACACCACCCAGGGCGGCGCCCCCAGCCACATGGCAATCAGCGACGAGGGGATGACCACCAAAAACACGAAGATGGTGTCGTTCTTAAACACAAAGGAGATGTCCCCGCCGGACTTCACCAGCCCAAACAGGCAGGCCGCCTGATAGCAGGTGCCGATGATGGTGACAGAGATCACATTGATGAACTGGCGGGAGTACTCCTGGGCCTCGGGGCTGGCATTGTACAAGGAGATAAAGCCATCCCGGAAAAGGAACACCGCCGCCCCAGAGATGAGGCCCACAAAGAGAAAGATCATCTGCACGGTTTTCGAGTATTCCTTCATCTTCTCATACTGGCCGGCGCCCACGGTCTTGCCGGTGATGATGCCCACTGCAGAGGACATGCCGTTCATCCAAACGTAGACCAGGTTGTGGAGCATCCCTGTGATGCTGGCCGCCGCGATGACCCCCGCGCTGTAATACCCCAAAATCTTGGTGTTGGCCAGGGAATTGACCGCCCACACCACCTGCCCGCCGATGATGGGCAGGCCATAGCGGACAAAATCCCGCAAAAGCTGGCCATCCGTATGGAGCAGATCCCTCCATCCAAAGCGAAGCTTTTTATCCACAAAAAACACATATCCAATGCTGACGCACATCTCCATAATGCGAGAGATCAGCGTGGCCACCGCCGCGCCCCGCACCCCCATGGCGGGAAACCCCAAATGCCCAAAGATGAACACATAGTTCAGGCACACGTTGACCACCAGGGCCATGCAGGAAATATACAGTCCAATGCGGGCGGTCTCCACGCTGCGCATGGCGGCGATCATCACCTGGGAAACGGAGAAAAAGAGGTAGGTAAAGCCCACAATCTGCACATAGGCCGCACCCTCCCGGATGACGCCGGGCTCCGTGGTAAAAATGCGGATAACCCACTGGGGGAACAGCACCGCCACCAGCGTGGTGAACAGCCCCACCCCCAGGGCGAACTTCACCCCAATGGAAACCACCTTGCGGATGCTGTCCCTGTCCTTTCTGCCCCAGTACTGGGCGGCTAAAATCAAAATCGCGCCCTCAATGCCGCCCACAAACATCTGCACCACAGATTGGAGCTGGCCTCCTACATACACGCCAGAGATGGCGTCATCCCCCAGGGACCCTATCATCACGTTATCTGCAAAATTCACCGCAAAGGTAACCAGGTTCTGCAGAGAGATGGGCACCGCCAGCAGAATCAGCGACCGGTAAAAGGACCGGTCCTTGGTAAACAGAGCCATACGCTTCCTTCCCCTTTGCCCGGCGTCCGGGCCAAAATTCCCGCTTTTTCTGCGGTTGGCTTTCATTATAGCACTGGCAGTTTCTCAGTGTAAAGGGGCTTGCGGGCAGTTTCCCCTCTTTCCCCCATGAGAAAGAGACAAAAAGGGCGCGGCTTTCGCCGCGCCCTTACAGAGCCTGTCACAAGGTGGTTCCGCCTTTACGCAGAGGCGGAGCTTTCAGAAGAGGAAGAACTGTCCTGGGAGGACTCTGCACTGCTGGAAGAGCTCTCCGAGGCGGAACTTTCTGAAGCCGCGCTGGAGCTGCTCGCAGAGGATTCGCTGCTGGAGGAAGACTCCGCCTCATCCGGCAGGGGGGTGCCGTCCTCCCGCAGGGCGCCCTGCCGGAACAGGGCCAGCTGGGTCTCGGGGGAGGCCACCCCGTCGGCAGTCAATCCGTTGGCCTCCTGGAAACGGCTGACACAGTCCGCCGTGGTGGCGCCGTAATGGCCGTCATACTCCTCAGTCAAATAACCCAGCTCCTCCAGGCGCTGCTGCAGCTCCAGAACCGCGTCGCCGGTGTCGCCCTCCTCCAGGGTCTCATACTGGGCCAGGAGCTCCTCCTCTTCCAGAGCGGAACTCACCTGGTTTTCAATCTCAGAAGTGGGGTCACTCGCCTCTGTGGAGTTCTCCTCCAGCAGTTCTGGGAAGGCATTGGCGCAGATTTCATAGGCGGCCTCAATCACAGTGCGGCCCTGCCGCTCCATCAAGCTTGTATCCAGCTCGAACACCTTGTCCTGCTGAACCGCCTGGAACTCGTCGAAGCGGCTGTCACTTTCAATCTGCTCCTTGATGCCGGGGGCGCAGAAAATCACATTGGGGTTGGCAATGCGCAGGGACTCGAAATCGTACTCTCCCCCCTCCACGCTGTCAAAAACATTGGTAACGCCAGCATAGGACATGATGGTGCTTCCGAACATATCCCCAGTCACAGCGCTTCCATCCAGATCATATAAGTAGCAGGCAGTGGTTACCGTATCCTGGGGGACGATGCGGTTGATATTGTCCAGGGTGATGAAGATATCCTGGGCAGCAGCAATTCCCGCGTCATATCCGGCGCCGCCGCCCGCCAAAGCGGAGGCCACCTGGGAATAGAGGCGCTCAAAGTCCTCCCGGTCCGTAGCGGGCTCCACAGAGAGCACCGTAACGCCGGCCCCCTCCAGGGCGCTCTGCGCGTCGCTGCTGTTGGAATCCAGCAGAACCAGGTCAGGCTGCAAGCCCTGGATGGCTTCTACATCGCCAGCCGCCACCTTCTCCAGTTCCTGCAGGGCGCTCTGGCTGCACTCCTCACTGGCACCCGCCAGCTGGGTTTCGTAACCCAGGGCAAGAACCACATCCGCCAGGCTGGGAGAAAGCACTACCACCCGGCTGGGCCGGGACTGGATGTTTACGCCGTTTACCTCCACAGGGAATTCCCCTGTCGCCGCCACTCCCGAGACGATTTCCTCCACCTGAGAGCAACCGGCAAAAGCTCCGCATGCCAGCAGCACGCACAGCAGCAAGGCCGCAACGCGCCGCAAAGCACTGATATTCCGTCGCATCGTGCAAGACACTTCCTTTCCGAATGGAACCGCCAAAACGGCCCGGCATTCGTGGATAATCTTCTTTATTTTACCCTGATTTCCCCCAGTGTGTCAACTCCTTTGAAAAAACCTTGACTTTTTCCCCGTTGCAGACTACAATAGACAATACCTGAGCTGTGAGGAGATCCGCTCTCTGCAGCGGCCGGGCAGCGGCCTATTTCCTGTTCGGCGAATGTTGCACATGTAAAGCATTTCCACTTTTCGCTTTTGCATGAAGGGCTCTATTCTGTGCTTTTTCTGGTGTTTGATTCCAAAGCAACGAAAAGCTTTCTAACTTTACACTTCCAATTTCACCAGGGCTGCTGTAGAGAAAAGCGGCGACTGCTGTATGTTCTCTTTCAGAAAATTAAATCTTGGAGATGTACCCAAGTGGTTGAAGGGTCCGCACTCGAAATTTTCCCGGAATTTGGGAAGCCGAGCTTCCAAAAATGGCTCTAGACCGCGGGTTTCCGGGTTTGGGGCGGTTCTAAGGCGGCCCCTGTTCTAACGGTTGTTCTAAGGAATTTTCAGAAAACAAAAATTACTCACAAAAAGTTCCTTTCACGGGAATTTTATATGGAGATGTACCCAAGTGGTTGAAGGGTCCGGATTCGAAATCCGGTAGGTCGGTTCCGCCGGCGCTGGGGTTCAAATCCCCACATCTCCGCCATATTAAGGAACAATCTTTAATACAAAAACAGCCTTCCAAATCGGAGGGCTGTTTTTGTATCTGGGCCCGGAAAGCCTAATATTATGGACTTTCCTGGCTTTTTCTGTTTTCCGGGAACTTGGCGGATTATGCTGTCATCATCTTGTTTCCCATTGTGGCGAGCATTTAGTCCCATAGCGTCCCTGTCTTTCGCTGGATGATGGACAACATTTACATTCGAATCGACCCGGCAGGGAACATAAAACCGGACAAGGAAAAATCCACAGAAAAAATCGATGGCGCCGTTGCCACCGTTATGGCCCTTGATCGGGCAATCAGATGCGGCAACGACACCAGCGAGTCAGTCTATGACAGCAGAGGGCTGCTGTTTATCTAATCTGCAGGGATTAGTCATCATCCTCGCCATAACCATAGACAGTGTTTTTAGTCCGGCAATGAGGACAGATGATGTAGGCGTTGGGATTGTCACCATCCTCCCAGGGCAGCGTAAGGTCTCCTCCGCTGAGGGACATTCCGCAATTGATGCAGTCTTCCATAGCTAATCCTCCTTAATTTAGTGACTCGTTTTCTGATGCGCTTTGCTGATCAGGCTGCTCCGTGCCTTCGAGTTCAGTAGACTCCACCTCCAATTCTTAATCTACCTGCTGTAATTCGTTAATCCGTTCAGCTTTTTTACGATGAAAATCGAAAGCTATCTTGATTGCGCTAACTACAGTAAGTGTACCGAGTATGCCGAGCCCAAGTCCTTTCTTCAGACCGATTTTTTCGCCTATTTCCATGCCGCTTTTTGCAGCATATTTAGTTAAGGCAGTAACACCTGCGGACATTTTGCCGTTGCCTATTACCCGGAGCTTTTCAGTCATATAAGGTGCAGCTTTACCGGCGCTGGAATTGATCAGGTCTATAGGGCAACGCCTATGCCCAGATCATCTGCAACGGTAAGGGCGAGGCCACTGCCCCCTATCCGCTGATGCCAAACCGCATGGTGGTGGACAGGGACACCAAGGGCCGGCTCTACTACCAATATACCACCAGCACCGAGGACGCTCCCACCATGAAGGGCGTCACCGTCAACCTGCCGCCCTCGGATGTGCAGCACATCCCCGGCCAGGGCTTTGACGAGCTAGTAAGCTAATTCAAGGCCACCAGAAAAAAAGGCCGACACCCTGCAGGAAGCACTTATACACTGTATCGGTGGAGAAAATACCGCAATCAATTCCCTCGTGATAGAAAACAGGCTCCACGATCTGAACAAGGACTTGGACCGGCTGCTTACGATGGATGAGAGTGAAATCGGAGATCTGCGAATCAAGCAAATCAGCAACGAAATGCTCCAGCTGAGGCAAATGAAAAAACATGCGGAACTGGATGCCAAGCAGGATATGGGCCGAGAAAACAAGGCCAGGGAGATCATGGAACTCATCTCCGCAGAAGATCTCGACCTTACGGAGTATTCCGACACCCTGGTGTACCGGGTGATCGAACGAGTAACCGTCCTCTCCAAAGAAGAGATCCGCATCCGCTTCGTCGGTGGGTTTGAACTCACGCAGCCCCTTCACTAAGAAGCAGGCACAGAGAGATGCTGACAGCTTGTGCGCTGCCGGTGTCTCTCTGTGCCTGCTTTTCTCGTTGAGAAATGGGGAATTTTGTGGTATAATTAAAGAGTTATCAATGGATATGAAAAATCGGTAAATTTAAAGATGCCCATTAAGTGATATATAGTACTTAAATTTATCGCACACACAGGAGGCGGTGCAAATGTCGGAAATCAGTCTATCTGACCTGTACTCTAATATGCAAGCTGAAATGTTACAGACTCTTCATACTGGTTCGGTTCCATTTGCACATTCAGGAACAAAAGGCGACAATACGGAAGCCAATTGGATTGCCTGGTTTAAAAAATATCTGCCCGCTCGATATGCAGTTGACAAGGCTATTGTCATAGATTCGGGGGGCAAATGCAGCCAACAAATCGATTTGGTAATTTATGACGCACAGTATTCTTATATGGTATTTCAGCAACAAGAGAGCAAACTCATCCCTGCCGAAAGCGTGTATGCTGTTTTTGAAATCAAACAGAATCTCAATAAAGATCACATGGAGTATGCCCAAGAAAAGGCAGAAAGTGTTCGTTCTTTAATTCGCTCATCGGCACCAATTCAACATGCAGGTGGTCAGTATAAGCCTAAACCTTTGCATGAAATTCTTGCTGGAGTTTTGACCACAAAGAGTGATTGGACTGCACCAATTGCGCCCAATGTCGTTAAGTATATCAATATAACAAGCCATAATAAGCGGTTAGATTTTGTGTGCTCTGTTTCCGACAATACATTCGTTATTGATAACAACATATTTGTTAGTCAATATGATGCATCTAAAACTCCTACAATCCGATTTTGTGAGCAAAATGATTCTCTTGTTTTTTTACTTCTTAACCTATTGAAGAGATTACAGGATATTGGCACGGTTCCGGCAATCGATTATAGAGAATATGCAAGTAAAATTGATAGCAAATATTATAAAGTCATGTAAAGGAGAGTTATGGCTAAACAAAAAGATTTTGATGCTTTTTTGAAAAACATCGAACCCAGCACAACGACAGTTTCATACATTAGTAGCATTCAAACCAATTTACGAGCCTATCTAAAGGAGCATGAAAGTTACAAGAGTGTACATGTCGACACATTTTTATCTGGCTCCTATGCCAAGCATACTTCTATTCGCCCTGTTGCGGGTGATAATAAGCGGGATGTTGATATTATTGTCGTAACAACATATTCTTCTGAAAAAAGCTCAGTTGATGTATTAAATGAACTTCGAGACACCTTGGCGGAAAAAAGTGATTATTCCTCTGCCAAAGTTCAGCACCACTCTGTAGGAATCGATATGAGTGGTATTAGTGTTGATGTCGTTCCAGTCATTGTAGATGAAAACGATAATCAACTTTATTACATAGGGGACTCAGAAACTGGAAATTGGACTGTAAGCGATCCTAAAGGCCACAAGGTATGGTCTACTGAAGTAAATAAAAGCAATGATAGAAAATATAAGCCTCTTGTAAAAATCTTCAAATGGTGGAGACGAGTTAATTGTCCTGATAATCGAAAATATCCCAAAGGTATCACGCTCGAAAAAATTATAGCAGATAATCTTGGAGACTGTACTCTTTCCACAGAAGATTTTTTGATAGGTACTATACAAAATATTATTTCTGCGTATAAAGAAGATTATGTTTCCCAAAAAATCAACCCAGAAATTGACGATCCTTCTGATAAAATTGTTGGCAATAATTTGTTATCCGGTTACTCCATAGACGATTTTTCCGCATTCATTGAAAAGCTTGAGGAACATGCAAATTTGCTTAATGCAGAGGGGACAGCAAATGATATTTGGCGGAAAATTCTTGGATGCGAGTTTCCAAAAGAAGATTCTGCCAATAGTTCGTCCATTTCTAATTTGCAAATGTGTATTAATGCACCGCACCGCCAACGTCTGCTATGGCCCATGCAGCGTGGTGGGGCCGCATTTATTTCCGCTCGAGTTATTAACTCCAATGGGGAGAAAATAGAATACACAAGCAATGGAATACCTTTGGAGAAGCAGTGTTCCTTGCTTTTTAAGGCATTGACAGGTGTTAAACCTCCCTACACGGTAAAATGGCAAATCGTTAATACTGGGTTGGAAGCACAAAATGCACATTGCCTCCGCGGAAATTTTGAAGACTCTGATGTTGGTGCCGATTGTAAGCGGGAGTCAACATCATATTCCGGCACACATTCTGTTCAGTGCTTTATTATTAAACGTGGTATCTGCGTTGCAAAAAGTCAGGAATTTATTGTTAATATTCAATAACTTAAAATTTTAAACAGAAATCGAAATTTGGATGTCTCATTTTGAGTTCTAAATTTCGATTTCTGTTTCCATGCTTGAATATCAGAATTCAAACCAAATTTTGGGTGTTTTATTCTCCAGCAGAAATGAGACACCTAAAAAGAATGCAAAAATCGCCATCCCAGCCCCATCTGCACGCAGTTTTAGCACCACCTTGCCGGAGTTTTAGCCCCACTTTCACGCACTGAAGCCCCAAAGCCTTATAATTGGTTTAGCACAGCCAAGCTGTGACTAAATCAATTGGAGGTTTCGTAATGACAAATTATCGGGAGATCTTGCGGTTAAGCAGTCTTCAGTACAGCCAGCGAACCATTGGATATGCTCACGGCAATGAAGCTGACCGCTATGGCAGCGGAGTTCGCCAACCAGTTGAAAGACCCCACGTTCAATGAACTGGGCTTCGAGGAGCGCCTGGGCTTGCTGGTAAATGCGGAATGGAACCGACGCCAGAGCAACAAACTGAACCGGTTTATCCGCAACGCGCGCTTCGCCGTACCGTCTGCCACTGTGGAGGGCATTGAATACTACGAGGACCGCAAACTGGACAAAGCACAGATGCTGCGGTTTACCACCTGCCAGTACATTGACGAAGGCCACCACATTATCCTCAAGGGAGCCTCTGGCAACGGCAAGACTTACATCGCCTGTGCCCTGGGCAATGCCGCCTGCCGCCGCTTCAAGAAGGTACAGTACATCCGTATGCCGGAACTGCTGGATGAACTGAGTATTGCCCGCAGCGGCGGTACGCTGAAAAAGGTGCTTGAAGCCTACAAGAAGAAAGATTTGCTGATCCTGGACGAGTGGCTGATTCGTCCGCTGTCCCCGCAAGAATCCTATGATATGCTGGAGATTGTGGAGGCGCGGTGCCACAAGTCTACGATCTTTTGCACGCAGTACGAATCTGAGGATTGGTACACCAGGATCGATCCCAACCCGGAATCTGACAGCCCCGTTTCAGAAGCCATTATGGACCGCATTATCCACAACGCTTATGAGGTTCTGGTGGATGGCCGAGTCTCGATGCGGGAACGCAAGGGCTTGAAAGCTGCTCGGGAAGGCGGTGGCCAGGATGTGTGACCGCCCATATCTTTGCGATGAGGAAAAATGTATGGTTTTAGAACTGGAACGGGCCTGCTACAACGAGATGGAGCGTGAGTCGATGGAATACTTTTACGCAGCTGAGAAAGAACTCCAACGACAGCGCGAGCGGATTCGACAGTTGGAGAACATCTTGACAGAGAACGGCATTCCTGTTCCTGAAGAAAGTTGACCTGAGCTCTGCTGGCTGGCTTAGCTGGCAGAGCTTTTGCATGTGCCACAGGGGGTGTCCTTTTAGAGCGATGAGGTGTCGCTGGTTCTCCGGCAGGGTGTCGCTAAAACTCCGGCGATGCAGGTGGGGCTTTAGTACGTGAAAGTGGTGCTCAAATCGCGTGCAGATGGGGCTGGGGTGGCGATTTTTGCAAAAAGAAAACCAGAAAATTGCAATGCGACACAAACTCGAATCCGGAATCTTTATATCCTCGAGGATCTTTTTCTTATTTTCATTTTCTTTCTTAATATATTCCAACATATATTGCCGTAAAACATAAACTTCCAAAATTTTTCTGTTCGCTTCCGAATTGAGTCTTTCTTTGTAGGAATTTGTCTGATATAATATTTTGAAGGTTATCCTGCTATATAAAAAGCTTTACGGGCCTACATCCAACGATTGAGGGATTCTAATGCAAAGCAATGATTCTAAATTTGTATTTACTGATGCAAATAAGCTTATTAGCCGTCTCACCCAATTAGCTGTTAATAAGAACAACGTTTTTAGAGGCTACGGTAAACAGTCTGAGTTATTGCCAAATGTGATTCGTGAAAAAGATTGGAGCCCACAGGAAATTAGTCTTCTGTATGAATTTGAAAAATATGGGCTACAGTATTTTTCTGCGAATAATCCGATTGATTTCATGTCGTATGCTCAGCATTATGGGCTTCCAACCAGATTGCTGGATTTTACCTACAATCCGTTCACAGCACTATCATTTGCGCTATTTATGCCTAAAAGTACAAAATATAAATGTGTAGAAGATGCGACATATTACTATATTCGTTATTGCAACTTAGAAAATCAAATTCATGTCCGCTCATTACCGTATTATGATGAAGATATGTTTTTTCAATCCGGATCGTTCTCTTCCAAAAGCAGTAAAATGATTTTCTTGCTTAAGAGAATTATTGACGGGCTTGGAGAGCCGTATAATAAACAAGATGCTGGTACTAAAGCAATCATATCTTATTTTAAAAAGATATACTCTGAAGACCACCCTGGAAAAATAGCAATAAATACTTCAGAGTTTAAACCATTTTTGGACGATATAATATCAAAATTTACGAGTAAAAAAATGCTATTTGTGGATGCAAACCAATGCAATCAGAGAATAGTTATGCAACAAGGATTATTTATGTTCCCATATACTCTGAAAAGAGACGAGTTATTAGAGATAATCAATAATAACACAACTGTAATAAAAATTCATAAAGATTTACGGGGAGCGTTGTTGGACTATCTGGATACTATTGGATTGAATACTTTTCGGCTTATGCCAGACTTGCAAAGTGTTTGCCATGCAGTTAAACGTAAAATAACAGAGGAACATCAGTCGGCAAGTACTCTTTTTAAGAAGAAATCTTCCACAGAAAATTATAAGTCAACTGATTAAATTTTTCGTTCGAACAGAGGTCGAAATTTGGAACTTAAAATGAGAAATCCAATTTCCGACCTCTTTTTAATATTATAATCCAGCATTTAAGACGCTTTTCAAGATTTGCCCTCCTCTATCAAAATGAGATGCCAATAAAACCACGGTGAAAAAAGGAAAGCAGCTCTATTTTGGCTCCAGAATTCTTATTATTGGCGGGGTATCTATTTTGTCAACACAACCCATTGAAAAACCGCACGCAGAATGGTCTGGGTGCGGTTTTCATTTACGCAAAAAGGAAGGAGATTGCAAACATGGATGAACACACTAAAAGACCTGTCTACAATGGCTATGAGGAGCGAATCATGACCGGGCAAGAATTGTTTGACTACTTTGCCAACGCTTACGAATGCTTCGGCCGCCATCACCAACAAATTCGTAGCCATAGAATGAACTTATCAAAATACAAAAAACTAAAAGCAGACGGCGTTTACCGAGTCTTCATCAACAAACTCTTTTGCAAAATCATGGATAACAAAACAGATGCTTCTCTCTATTTCTTTGGTTACACCATGGAAAGGCCGCCTTGGGCAAAGGACTAACTACCAGAATCATGTATGGTTCTCGCCTGTTATTTTTCACCTTTGATAGATCATCCGGTCTATTCACTCCACGCCCAAGGCTTTAAACACCGCATCCTCGGGGCTACTGTAAAAGATCAAATTAAAACTTCCGATCAGTTCCGAAGGAACGGAACCAAGATCTACTGCCGATGTAATAGGCAATAGGACTTTCTTCGCGCCGCTATCCAGACAGACTTGAAGGGCATTTGCCAGTTCGTCCACCTTAATAAGGGAACCAGCGATACTGGTTTCTCCTAATACGGCCAAGGTGCTGATGGTTGGCTTTCCCAGCGCAATTGAGCAAAGTGCTATCAAAGTGGGGAGAGCCATTTTATCGGTCATGCCAATTCCTTGCAAATCCTGATAGTTGATAATATAGTCCTTTGTTGTTGTGCTGATGGCTCCGCTGATCCTTCCTGCGTTGGCTTTTAAGTAATTAAACGCGGTGTTGGTTGCCTCTTTGCTTTTTGTCTCAGAACCGATACCGGTGCGCTCAAATTTACCATTACCGGGCAGCATTTGTGATTCCAGCCGGAATACGCCAATCATGCCGGATTTCCCTTGGGATACAGTGTAAACCTGTCCTGGATTGCAGATGCCTTCCGGGATGAGCTTACCGCTGCCCTGTTCCGGAACGCTGACATAACGCTCTTCAAACGTCTCCAAATCAATGTAGGAAAAATTAACATCGTAGAACTCCATGCCGCCCAGCTTTTTGAGCTGTTCTTTAACCCGCCGCCGCATTTCCAGCGAAACCTTCAGGGTTTCCTCGAGCTGCTCCTTTGAGTATTCACCATCAGGATACAGCAGCTTGACAAAGCCGTCTACCATTTTGCGGACAGCAATAGTATCGCGTTGGTTGAGGTTTTTCCCAAGGCGGAAGTATTTGTCCAATTCGTCCCCATGCTGCTCTTTACGCAGCTCCCGGATAAACTCAGCGAGATAATCGGTGATAAATCCGTAATCATCAGTAAAATGTTCCGGTCTGAACTTCGGAATCTCCCAGCCGGGAATGTAGCAGTGAATTCGGTCAAGGAACGCTGTGTCCGTCCCCATCTCAGGCGGAAAGGGGTCAAATAAGCTGGACGTTTTCAGTAGCACATCCACGCTCTGATTGATATTTCCCACAAAGACCATAGAAGCACTTGCAGCCTTTTCTTCTTTGCCGCGGGCAAAGGAGCCAGATGCCATGTAGTCCTTCATGATCTGAATACCGTCTTTATCCTTGAAATGGATTCCTGCAACCTCATCAAATGCCACGCAGTCCCAAAGTCCTACAAGCCCGACAGTCTTCCTGCCCATATTGTAGAATAAATTTGCCACGGTTGTCTGACCGCCGGAAACAAGGATGCTGTTAGGTGAAATCTCCTTGTAAATATGGGATTTGCCCGTGCTGCGCGGTCCCAGCTCGCAAAGGTTGAAGTTGTTTTCCACCAACGGCAGCATTCTGGTCAGCAGAAGCCACCGCTCGCGGTCATTGAATTTGTCCGGTTCCATACCGATGGAGCGCAATAGTACCTGGATCCACTCTTCTTCAGTAAAAGCTTTCCGCCCCTGCTTTAATTCCTCAATGTCCACATGAGGCATCTGAATGGGGGTGAGCTTCCGAATACTGATTGGTGTTCCGTTCCGGTCTTCCTCCATATACTCATAATCCAGTTGCACGATGCACCAGATACCGCCACAAAGCAGCCGGTCAAATTTGGCGGGGTATTCCTCGTCTATGGGGATGTTCTTCAGCCCGAGGTTGGAGAACTCCGCCTCATAAAAATCCCGCTTGATATTCAGGCTCACCGTGATTTTATCAATCACGGTGTAGCTGCTCCGCTGCCGCAGAACAGAGAGAATCTTCTGCGCCTCATCTGGACGGACAAAGTTATCCGCAAGAATGCGCTTTACGCTCTCTACGCCTTCCTCAATCACCTCCGGATCATCAGAGCTGCAATACTGTCCCAGAAGAAATTCAAGGACATAGACCGGCACATTTGCCCCTTCCTTGATTTTCTTGGTCAAATCCTTGCGTACAATCTTTCCATCAAAATACTGCCGCAGTTTTGATTTGAGGACAGCTCTTTTGTCCTCGTTTTTTGTCACATCAACCACTCCAATCGCCTCCTGTCACACCGGTATTCCTTTAAAAGCCAAAGCCGTAGTCATCGGCAAAGGCCATGTCCATGATGACAGGATGCCGGAACACCTCAAGCCCTGTTGCATCATCGCATATCACGAAGAAATACTGCTTGTCCTTGTCGTACTTTTTTTCTTTGAACTGGAATTTCAAGCGGAAGATACGCTTAGACGCATCCTGATCACGGCTGTCAGCAATACAGCTATTCTCGTTGGAAATCCGCTCGTTGTCATCCGAGATAAAGAACAGACGATAAGTAGCCGCTTTGACTACATCGCTGACCGGTTCGGATTGGATGAGATCCAGTATGGTGATCTTGTTGGTAATTTTTCGCACCATACTCACAAGGGCAAGACTCGCACTTCGAGTATCCATATGGCCGCGTTCCATCTTGAGATCAAGTACAGGCACAAGCATTTCCTGCGGGGATGAGCCGCCATGCACGTAATTCTGCCCGCCGCCAGTCACCTTGAACACATCGTCGCTGATTGGGTAAGACACCCATTTGGTGTCGGAGTTGCAAAGGATCTCCCCCATTTCCATACTGGCAATGCCATCTCCGACAACTGGTTCCGGTGAAACCACAAACCGTCGATTGATAAGGGAGGTCTTATTTTTAACACCCTCGATCTTATCGCTCTCCGCGATTTTATCCCGCTTGTAGATGAAGCCATGATCAGCCGTTACGATAAACCGGTATGTATTCGCGCTGGTGGAGATGCGCCGAATCAGGTCGATGATTTCCGCAATCGCTTCCTGACAGGCAACGAAAACTTCGTCCTCGGTATTAGGTTTGTCCCCACGGGCATCGATCTGGTTGTGGTACACATAAACCAACTGTTTGCCGGTGAAAATGCTGCGGAGATCGGCAATCTTGAGCGATTTGATACTGTCAAACTGGACACATACGCTGTCCATGTTGTATTTCTGCAAAATTGCTTCCCGCTCGACGAGATTTTCGCAGGGAAGCCCATCAACCAACACCTTGAAATCATTCGTCATCGTCAGTTCCGTGTGCGGAAGCAATGCCGCCATACCGAGACGGGTATAGGAAGGCAGAACACTAAGCTGCACTTCCAACTTCGCCGTACATTTGGGATCATCCTGCATCCGGCGGAACAGTTCCTTGCCTACCTCATAGCGCATGGCATCGGAGATAATGACTACCGTGCGCTCCTTGACGTTCTTCAAGTTGCGGGCGTAGAAATCCCGCTGCAAAGGCAGCGCCATCAATGCGTCCGGCTCCTGAATCGCAGCATTCCACTTGGGAAGCAGCGTTTCCAGATACTCGTTTGTGTAGATGTTCTCCACCAAGTCGCGCAGCGGCTCAAATCCCGTCGTGTCTTCAATCTGGTCAAAGGCAGAGTAAAACTGGCGGTATTCGCAGTCCAGACGAAAGTCTTCCTCCTGATAATGAAGAAGAATGTCTTTGAAGCTGTCCGGGCAATGATAATTCCCCGCCTGAATAATTTGATAGGCGCTGCTGAGCATCTGATAGCAGCTCCCTATTTTCTCCCCAAAGTGCATCTTGCTCCGTTTATCGCAGATTTGCGGGATGATCAGATTGTCCAGTCTTGCACCTACATCCTCAGCCACCAAGCGCGCTACAACCCAATTTATGAGGATCTGGTCAATGGCGAGAAAAGTATCGCAGTTCACCAAGTCCTCGGGCGGAAAGTCAGAAAAGGCTTTCTTGACATTCAAGCCGAAAGCGACATGGGCGGAAAGCTCGTCATACCGTCCCCGGTACAGAATACTGTTCATCAGGTTGTCCATAAAGGCGATTATATTTCCAGCCTTATAAGAAATAAATCCCTTCCACGCTTTCGGAAGTTCAGCTCCTACATACTTGGCAGTATAGGTGACGAACATGGTCACGACCAGTTTTTCCAGCGTCGGCTTGACATCCGTATAGCCGAAATGCTGCTCGCAGAGCTTCCAGAAATCATCCAGCAGGCCGTACTTCTCTACCTCGGACAGGAACTTGTTATCTGCAAGCTCGCTGTCCGTCAGTATGACCCGGATTACTTCTTCAAAGGAACAGGTGCGGGTGCGACAAATGGCAGAGAGGAGACCCGTGATGATGTTCTCTTCATTGAAGTTCTCGATTTCAAGGTCATAGAAGCGCTGTGTCCGTTCCTTGTTGGCAAAGAACTTGATGTGCTTTTCAATGATGGGTTTATATTTCTCATCGATACCCAAATCCACCAAAAGCAGCGAGGCACGGTCGGCAAAAAAGCGCTTGGAATAGAGCAGCGTGTCTTCCAAATGGTTGTCCCGCACATCCGGCTTTGGAAAGGGAGCATAAATGAGGTAGTTTGTTGTGGTGTCCTGCCGTTCCAGAAAAAGCTTGGTGGCAAACTGGTTGTCAGCCTGCAAAAAGTAGACCTTGGCATTTTCAAGCTCCACATTCTGCATATCCTCCACAAATTCGCCGTTGTCATCGTACCAAAAGACGAGTTTACGGGTGTCGCCGGTAAACTCCGCATTCAGACGGTCTATGATTTGTTTGATGTTCATTTCTGCCATGCCGCTTACTCCTTTTGGCCTGTGACTACCCACGAGCCGTTTCGATTGGTTCCTTCACGCCGCAGCTTACCGCTCTTTTGAAGGCTGCGCATGATGCGCTTGACAGTGGAAAGAGATGCCTCCACTTCTTTCGCAATCGCCCCTTGTGTTGCTTGCGGATTTTTCAGGATGATGCTCAGGATCGC
This sequence comes from Acutalibacter sp. LFL-21, assembly GCF_025630755.1. Classification (NCBI taxonomy): domain Bacteria; kingdom Bacillati; phylum Bacillota; class Clostridia; order Eubacteriales; family Acutalibacteraceae; genus Acutalibacter; species Acutalibacter sp. LFL-21. The sequence continues at coordinate 221,706 of NZ_JAOTNT010000006.1, forward strand.
TTCTTCATTGGTGTCATTGGGTTCAACTTTGGTGTCATTGGTGTCACGCTCTTTGGGGTCAATGACACCATTCTGATCGATAGCCGCCTTTTTCCGATAAAGGTTGATGCGGAAATCGCTGCCCATGTCGATCAGCTCCGGCTCACGAAGGCCATATTCCTTTGCTTCCCGGACCATTTTCGGAATACCGCTGCCCCATGCCTCCACGATGTTCATGTAGGAAAAGGCGGCTGCAATCCCACGGTTGCGGATCTTCGAGAGGCCGGACTTCATCTTCTCAATCGTGATTTCGCTGTCCAGCATACCGGGGGAGGTGACCTCCAGCCGGTCGTCAAAGAGCGCTACTTGGATTTTACCCGGTGTCAGGTAGCTGCGATGGCAGACGGCATTCGAGATCATCTCGCGGATGGTCTTGACCGGCAACTCATAGTAATCCTGACGGGCGATGCCTTCGATGCGGGAGCCGAGGTCGATGTGCTGCAACACGAAGTTGTAGGCATCCTCGATCTGCTCATATATCGGCCCGGTAAACTCTTTGCGGGTGATGAAGATGTCACGCACAACTCCCTTGAATACTGCACACTGGATGGCGGCATCCGGGAACTCAGCCATATCTCCATCCAGAAGCAGATACCCATTGGTGGGATAATAGGTTCCATCGCGTTCCACCAGCAGTTTCCACGAGAGCAACTGATTTTTACCAACCTTCTGAATCTGTTCCCGCGCCGTATCTGTCTCGGCCAGCTTGAGGGCGTGTTGGTACATCTTCTCACAGAAGGCCGCAATCTCTTTCTCAGAAACAGTCTGTTCCCGCTCCATCTGGTCAAAAGAGCGGTTCGTCCCCTCCATGATGAGTTCTTGCACACGGTAGCGTTCCGCATGGCGGGTCGTGCCCGCTACGCGGATGTAGGTGCCGTCCATGATGCCCTGACTCTTGATATAGTAGGGGCGCTGCATACCGGGGATGATTTCTACTACAATAACCGCCTTCCCGTCGATTTCCTGCACCGCGATGTTCGGGGTGATCTTTGGTTCGCAGCTATCGAAAATGGCGTTGGTAATCGCGTCCATCTTCTGAAAGACTTCCTCTTTGGAAAAGCCGGTAACAATCCATGTGCCATTCTCCACGCCGAAGACCAGCTTTCCGCCCTTGCCGTTGGCAAAGGCCACCACGGTCTTCATGTATTTCTCGCTTTTGGCGGGAATTTCGCTCTTGAACTCCACATTTTCCGATTCCCCGGCGAAAATCTCTTCTGCGGTCATCTAGACCACCTCCTTCATGATTTCGTGCTACTTCTAATTATATCTTTACCAGAACGGCGTATTTCTTTCCATCACTGGCGGTTTGGATTTTCTCGTAGTTGACCTTCACGCCATCGTCCAAGTCCAGCTCGATGCGGCTCAGGGCGAGGTGGGCGATCATCTCGTCGTAGTCGCGGCATTCTTTCAGCTGCTTTTGGAGCTTTTCCTTCCGCTTAGTGGAAGCGGCTACCTCGCGAGCGTTTTGGCTGTGGTCGATCATATCCTGCATCCGGCCAATCTCGGACTCATAGACGCGCTGCATCTTGTGGAGGTAATCCACGCGGAGGTTGCCGATGGTGTCCGGCGTGTAGCGGTGGAGATAGATCAGCGCCTTGAAGCCGTTCTGCTTGCCGCTGTCGAACAGCCAGTAGATGGGGCGCTTCTGGTAGGTCTTGCAGTGGTCTTTGAAGAAGTCCCTGAGGAAGTAGCTGCGGATGATCTCCCGACTGCTGTTCCCCTTGCCGCCCAGCGCCCCGGCGATGAAGTCCAGATTTTCTTCCAGCGTGTCCTCCCCGTAGGCGGCTTTCAGCCAGCCACACAGGCGGGAGACAATATCGTCTTCCAGATATTCTTCGTCGGTGATGGGCAGGATGCCATCCACATCCGGCTCATAAGAAAGCGAAGTAGCATCTTCCCAATTTTCTGCATCATGGAATTTGGGGTAGTGATAATTCGCCAGAGATATTCCAGCATACCCGCCGTCAATCGGATCACCCTGTTCATTAAGAGCAGCTTGTCCTTTGAATTTCCAATATACAGAATCAAAATTGCCTCCGGCAAAAATAAGCCCCTGTCTATCCAGAGAGTACCGCCCAAACATACAGCCCACGGCGTAGGAGAGTAGGGAGACGATCTCGTCCCGCTTGGTGCGGACATAGCTGCTGCCCTGCATGGATTCCGGCACATCGTCTTTGGTGTCAAAGATGCGGTGGACGGTGACATCCTTATCCGCCACATCGGGGGGCAGCTCGTCCTGCAAGCCGTAGATGTCGATGAAGATGCGGTTCAGTTCTTCTTCGTTCATTTGCAGGTTAATAAACCTATCTTCACATTCTTTTTTCCATACTCTGTAATGGTCAATGAGATGAGTAAACAGTTTGTCTTTGTATTCCTCGCCAAACACCACTGTATGGCTACTCACTGTCATAGGGTGCCTCTTAAAGTCCCATGAGGTTTCGTAGGAGTCCCAATCATACTTTGACAGATTGATGTTACTATCCACAAGAGAATCAACTTCATTTTCGCGTGAAAAAATGATTGGCAAACTCTTAATATTACCTGCTTGGTAATTAAGCGTAGGATTTAGTATTCTCAGTATGTCAAAGCAAACGCAAGATGACAAGAAACCAAGTGTATATTTGTTATCGATTCTTGAAAAGAGAGTAGAGCCTGCAACATCAAAGAAACATCCCGTTGGTAAGTAACGAACGCCAAATTTTGAAGAGCTAATGAAAGACCATGTAAGCCCTTCATGGCAATACCAATCGTGAGCACCATTTTCTCTATGCCCGCTCATTGTGTTCATATAAGTGCGGCCTTCTGTATCAAACCACAGAACTTCCTGAAGGTTACCATACCAAAGCCGAAACTCACCGCCCTTATTATAAGGGAAATACCTTGCTTTACTAAGACTAATCTGGCTTACACCTGTTAATGAGTAATCAATCTTCCTAAAGTTTACCTCCCACCACTCTCGCACAAATATATCGTTTTTGCCAGTTCCCATACCGATTTTTACATCCGAAATTTCACCAAGTAGTTTTCCTGTAGAATAAGCATCAAGTATCTTCTTGCTTGACCAATACGCCACCGGTGAGCCGGGAATTTTGGAGAAGTTGGATTGCTGGGCTTCATAGAAATAACCACAATCAGGATTGGCGATGGCCACCAACACCTTCTGCCGCTGCACCTCCATGCCGCCCTTGAAGTCAGAAAGACGGAAGTACAAACCGGCTTCGTCCGATTTTTTGTTTTGCAACACAAAGGAACAGATTGGAACGGTTGCCTCCTCAAAGGCGGAATACTCCATCTGTATCAAGGTCGAGATACTCTTGTTCTGGATGATAAATTCGCGTAGCTTCTCGTAGGTCTTGATGAACATCCAGACAAAGGGAGACATAAATCCGCAGTAACCATTCGGCTTACACAGCAGCAAATTCCGGTAGATAAATACGCTGAACAGATCACCTGAATAGTCCTTGTACTTGTCGTTTACAAAGTCCTTGAGCTTTGCGTTATATTTGTTGAGATACGGCGGATTGGTGCAAACCGCCACATAATCTTGAGCTAACAAACGGCGGAAATTCCAGTCGTTTAGCGTTGTCTCGTAGTCCATATTGAACAGCGTCAGCTCTGTCGGCTCCTGCGGTTTTTCTCCAAGTTCATCAACCTTCACCAGCGAGCCAAACTCAATCAAATCTTCATCTTTTTTCGGGCAGTACACTTGAGGCTCAATCCCACGAGTGAGAAAGCGCCGGTCATACTGACGGGCCTTCATCATAATTGCAAAATACGCAAGCTGGTAAGCGCGTGGGTCAATGTCCAATCCGAACAGATTGTTACGAACGATTTCAGAAGCAGCATCCCGCGTGCTGTATCCGCATTCCGTGTAAATCTCCATCAGCATATCGAACGCATAGACCAAGATATGGCCGCTACCCATGCATGGATCGAAGAAAGTCAGCTCTTGAGGCTCAACCTTCTCGTCAATAAATCTAATTTCCCCATTTTTAGGCGCTACAAAGAATGCCAGCTTCTCCCGTAAACTACTCTGAGGATTGCGCTCTATCCAGTATTTCCCCAGCGAATTGTCAACCATGTACCGAACAACCCAGTCCGTGGTGAAAAGCTGCGTTGCCGCAGGAACATCTTCTTTTTTTACTGTACCTTTATAGATGTTGACGATTTCGTTATGAGGCTCAGTAATATAATACTGATACAGCCATCCGATGATCTCCACCTGACCGCCTTTTTCGATGTTGAAATCGTCCTCATCAATGTCATGAATCAGGTGATAGACCACGCCTTCCTGATCCACTACCGAGAGGTTCAGCAGCAACTCGGTGTAGTCGCTGGTCTTCTCAAACAGGGCGGGCAGGATTTCGTTCAGAGCGTTGCACTGCTTGATGAACAGCAGCCGGAACAGCTCGTCCAGCTTGTTTTCGTTTTTCAGGCGCAGAATTGTCTGTTCTTCCTCTGTGGTGAGGCTCAGTTCCGCGTCGAAGGGCGTTGTCACCAAATCCGGCTCAATTTTGCCGCTCTCAGAGGACAGGACGCGGATGCGGGAGGGCAGATAGTCGTTGACCTCCATGAATCGGATGGCGATCAGCCGGTTGAACCAGGTGTAGGCAACCTCTTCCAAAATGTACTTGTAGGCCGTGGCGTAGCTGCTGTCCGTTTCCTTTCGGCGGATGATCTCTACTAGCTTTTTGCGCTGGGAGATTGCCTCGCCGGTGATGGCATACGGCTCAGCAGTCCCGATGTCATAGAACTCCATCGTCCCGGTAGACTGCGGGAGCGGGTCTTTGATGCCGTCCTCTGTAATGCCCATCAATCCGGCGCGGTACTGGATGTCCGCAATGAGCTTGTTCCGCGCCCAGATTGCGAAGTTTTTAATAGCTGTTTTATTCATTGGTTCATTCCTTCCGAAACATTAAAGTTTTGACGCAAGATAGTAGTAATACATTATATTTTTTCTCGCCTTGTCTTTTTGCTCTGTTACCTCAGTTCGTGCTTTGTTGTATAGATCAGCGATTTTGAGAAAACCTGTCACTGCTTCTTTTGAGACAGCAGCTATCCCAGCAACAAGGATAAAAGTCTTTATTGAATCAAAAACACCGAACAGGTCCGTGGAGGTAGTAATCGCAGTTGTTAAGCCAGCAGTAGCATATCCAGCTTTTTTTCTCAGTTCTTCATCAGCCAATGCCTGCTTTCCTAAATTTCGCAATATGCTCGTCTGCGTCAAAGTCTCGTTGATTTCTTGTACCTGAGGTAGGACTTGAGTATTATACAGTTGCAGACAATCATATTGAAAATATTCATCCCACGGAAGAGACTGAATCTGCATGGAAAAATCGTAAATTGCTTTTCGAAAATTTGTGAGTGGAATTTGGTTCTCATTCTTGAGCGAAAGCAATTCATCCACAGATGCGGATTCTAAGGTTGGCAATGTCATAAGTATTTCAGATGCAATTCCAGCGTGTCGCAGGGTATTTTCATCCAACTTTCCAATATCCAGCAGTTTTGTTTTAATAACTGTATCTATCAATCCACTACTCGCCTTATCGAAGAGCGGATATGCTGTGCCATTGTACATGGCATTCATCAGGTTGGCAAAATATCCTCCCGAAAGCTCATTTACATCGAATCTATCAAAGTTATAGTCATAAACCGATACGATCTTCCGATCTACATAACTTTTTATTTCCTGTGTCCCGGGATGGATATAAAGTTGCTGCATTCCATTTTTCAACTGGTCACGGCATTGTTTCTCGAGCTGTTTTAATTTCATCTGAACAATAATTTCTTGCTTCGACCTGCACTTTTTCCTTTTCAGATATGGAGCGAGTATTTGAAGCTGTGCATCTGCATAATCCAGTTGTTCTAAAAGTCCTTCGCTACCAGCAGGCTTTAGAGATTGCAAAAATGATCTAAGTGCTGGGATCATGGCATCTATATCCTGAACATCAAAAATACAATTTGGAAGGTATTTATACAGTGCATATTCTGCCATCCCGATCAGTTCAATTTCATCGGCATAAAGAATGGAGCTTTTTATCAATTTCAAATCTTCAGCTAAATTCAACGAGTTTGAAACTGTTCCAATCGTAAATTTCATATTCGTGGTTTGCCCAGCTCCTTTCTCATGTTAGAACTCCACATTGACAATCGTATCATCATCCAGTTGCGCTTCAAGCGTCTTGCGAAGGCTGTCCATGTACCGGGCAATATCCTCTTTGCTTTCCAGACGCCAAGAGGATGTCCCTGTCATCATCTTGATGGAGACATTTTTTGTCTTACGGATTTTCACCGGCGCAGGGGCAACGGTTACTTCCGGTGCAGGCTTCCCGCTCTGTTTGGCTTCCTCTGCCTGACGGCGGGCCTCTTCTTCGGCTTTTTGTCTTGCCAACTTACGGTCAAGTTCGTCCATTTCATTGAGAAGCCGGAGCTTTAGTGCATCTGCCTTGTCCGCATAGCTTCTCAGCGTAGAGACATTGTTGCAGTGGGTGGCTCCGTCCCGAATTTCTTGGAACTTTTCAAAGTAAGCCGTCCGCTTCTGTTCGTTGTACTCTTTTGTGGAAAGCACCTCCAATACACGCTTCCGCGCCTGATCAATGAAATCGAGAACAGGGGCGGACTCTTGCTGCAATATCTTCACATAGCAAGACATGAACCGCTCCCGCAGCTCAGGAAGCTTCGGAATGTTGGCGTAGGGCTTTTCCTGCCGGGTGATGGAGCGCATTTGCGCAACTACATTTTCCAGCTCGTCATTGACGATATAGGTCTTGCTGTCATCATAGATTGCAAGCATATCCAGCGCACGGGCAAAGATAGTGGACTGCTCGCCCTCAAAGAAGGTCTTGATTGGTTCGTAGTCCTCCGCAAAGTCGAAGAAATCATCCCGCTTCTTAGAAACGGTTGTAAAGAAGTCCAAAGCAGATTGAATCTGAACGACAGACTGCATCAGTGTCTTCCCGCTGGACAGAACGCGCTTGCCTGGATAGGGGTACTGCATATATTTGGCTTCCAGCCGCTCAATTTCATAAATCGTGTTCTGCGCATACCGCTGGAAGTTCTTCATAATGGTATCTTCGTCTTCCGCCGAAGTCGTGGTGCGGAAGGTTTCCTTCATCACATCCCGGACAGCCTTTTTGTCCTTATCGCTGACACGAACGCGCTCTTCCATCAGGAGCTTTTCCGCGAATGCTTTTTTGGTGATGAAGCCGATGATCTCTTCCTCGGTCTTGTTATTCAGACTGACCGTAGCGCCGTTGACAGTGAAAGACAGGTCGCCACGCTTAAAGAGCCGAGCCACCAGCCAATGTACATCATCTTCCACAAACCCATAAGGTGCTTTCATAAAGCGATCCTTCACCGTCTTCATGGAGGTTTTCATGTGATTGTGGGTATTCATAGCGATAAAGCCCTGCACATCCTCCAGCGCATGGACATTGCTCTCTGTACCGCCTTCCAAGCCAAGAGAAAGCTGGTTGCTCTGATGAAGCATCTTGCGGATTTCCGCCTCGCCCATCGGCGTATCGATGTAGGATAGCTTGTGGTAGACCGTCTGTACCAAACGGCCAATGGCTTCATTGATCCGGCTGCCAACTTCTTTCCCGTTTACGCGGACAACATCGCCGTTCACATAGATGGTCGCTTCTTTCAGCGCTTCGGTCAGATAGAGCTTGGCGTTTTGATTGCGCTCCCGCATTTCCACGCGCTTTGCCTCTTTGATCGTCTCGTACTTGGCAAGCTGCGTGGAAGTGTTTTTCCGAAGGAAGCCTTCAATTTTCAAATAGGCTTGGATTTCCGTCAGGAACTCCGCGTCATTCGGGAGAACGACAAGGACTTCTTTGCCTTGACCGGACATCATGCGGAGGGTAGCGTCCTCTGCGCTGCCGTCGTACCACGGTGTCAGGACACGGAGACCAATGTCGAAGTTCTGATTTGCCTTATATGGGCGGTCATCCACAAACTGATTGAAGCCAAAGGCATATCGGCCATTGAAAACGGGGTAGATGTAGCGCTTGCCGGGGAAGATGTCCTCAAAAATCATCTCCGCAGCCTTCGTGATGATCTCCGGCGTTTCTACATTTTCCTTTTCAATCTCGTTGTTGACTTCCTGCTCCTCGTCCGTGAGGAAAACATAGACGCTTCCATTTTTCTGTACGAGCATCTGCCGCATCAGGACCTTCAGTGCTTCCTCTACGCGGCCTTTCAGCTCGATCCGGTCATCGTCGATATTTTCAATCATCAGGCTGGTAATGTTGTCGATGTTCGCTTCGATTTCCAGCACATATTTGATCATGAAAAGGGTCTTGAGGACATTGATGGCAAAAACATCCCTGTCCTTCTTATCCGGGTTGATGTAGCTGTTATCGTAAGCACGAATGATAACTCCGCTGTGGCTGTGATCCAAAAAGTTTTCCAGTGCGTCATAGAAGCGATGGAACGGCACAATAACTCCCGTCTCTTCATCCATAACATTGACCGCTGACTCCTTGAAAAGAGCCAGCATGGAGCGTTCACCGCCGGAAAGATGCTTGCCAGAAGCGCCGTGAGTTCGGATGGAAGTCAGCACGCTGGAAAGTAAATTGAATTGATACGGTACAAAGGGGTAGACCTCCGCAAAGTCTTCTTCGTTCGTATAGAGCTTCTTTTCTGCCGTGTCATTGAACACAATCAGGTTTTTGATAATCGTCGCCTTCTGCTCATAGAGCAGCCGGAGCGTTTGAGCAGCCGGTTCCGTCTTTTCGAGGATTCTCTTCTTAATAACAGCATCCACATTAGCAGAAGAGAGGGAGAGGCGGGTGTCAAATCGGCCTTGAATTTTGGAGAAGTCGTTGCCTTTGACTTTGGTGATTGAATCAATATCTTGCTGGCTGGTCACGATGACCCATGCCTTGCCCATACACTCTTTGCCCAATTCCTCAGTCACGGTTTGGAGGTTGAGCATGAGCTTGGAATCATCGCCGATGTACTGACCGATTTCATCCACTAGAAATACGACATGGTGGTTGTTCCCTTTGCGTTCAATATAGGTCCTGACGCGCTTGGCAAAGTCTTCAATACTGATGGTGTAAGGTTCGGCCGCTTTTTCACACCAGTTTCTCGCCGCTGCCTCACTCATGAAATCCATCGAGACAAGGGCATCTACAACGCTGTCCTGAATGAAATCAAAATCCTGCCGGGAGTCTTCCCACAGCTCACCATACTCTTCCTCAAAAGCAGCCTTGAACTCGTCGAAGCGTCCTTCTTCGGAAAGCCTCCGTTCCAGATCGGCAACATGAGGGATGGAACCGCAGAAGCCCTGCATCTGATTGAAGACCTTGAGGAATACATTAACAATGGCATCCTTGTTCTGTTTGCCGTTCGTTTCGCTCTTGGAGTCAATGTTGAAGAGGATCACATCGGTAGGGATTTCAGCCGCCAGCTTCATGTCGGCAAGCACCATCGGGTCTACGATCTTCTTGTCATCTACAAAGTATTCCATCGCCTTTCTGTCGCCGACCTGACGGTTTTCCAGGAGGTAGGACAGGATTTTCAGGAAGTGCGATTTACCGCTTCCGAAGAATCCGGAAATCCAAACACCCATCTTCGGTGTTGTTCCAACGATCCCCTTTTTATAAGCCGAGTAGAAATCAGCAAAGTGTTTTTGGAGCTCACGGGTAACGACATATTCCTCAAGCTCCTGAGAAACATTTACATCCTCGCCTTGACCTACAATGATTACTCCTTGAATTTCACGGTCAATTTTCTTGGTGAACATATCCTTTATCTTCATTGTGCTTCCTCCATCACTTTACAAGCCGAAACGCTCTGTAATAGTTGTCATCTTTGATTTCATTGAAGAGAATCAATTCCTGTTCGTTGTATGTGCCGGGGAAAAACATCACCACCGGTGCGTGTAGATAGGACTGGTGGAGATTGTTCAGCACATTATGCGAACGGAGAAGCGGATAGCTCTTGCCAACGCCGGTTAAAAAGACGATGGCATTCTCCGGGGTATGGTCAAGGATATATCGCACAATCAGGTTGTCGTCCTCGCTCACTTTCATGGAGTTGCTGACTGCTTTGACGATCCTCTGGATGCCGCGCTTCTTTTCGAAGTCGCAGCACTTCTCTATGAAGTTCTTTCCTTCGAGAAAGTCAATGATAATATCATAGAGATCGAACACGGCAAGCTCAAATTCGTCCATTCCTTTCGAGTTCTTGTGTTTCATGTATTCAATGCGCTCTCGGACTTCCAACTCTTTCTCTGGCGGATAATCGAAAATCCAGTAGTTGACCTCGTTGGCTTTTCCGCTGCTCTGTCGGAATGACGGCTTTCGGATTGCTGCCTCCATCGCATCCAATCTTTCTGTTATATCCATTACCTTACCCCCGCAAGCGCCTTGACATAAACGCCCATATCATTCTGCTCCAACCAGCGCACCAGCTCCGGATCTAAAATCGGGCGCAGTATTTTTCGAACTGTTTTTGTTTTATCAATTACCCCGGCCTCATACAGCATCGTTTTGTAGCAGCGGCCGAGCCGTACCAAAGTGGCATCCGTCCATCCGGCCACTTTTTCATTTTGCTGCTGCTTGTCTTTGAAGAAGACGCGCACGTCGCTATCCACCAGCTCGTTGCTTCCGAGAATCATCTTTTCACGAATCACTTCATAGACAAAATCAAAGAACAGCGTGTCATAAGCCATAGCAGCAACCAGAGCAAAGAGCTTTTGCGTTGCAAGGTCGCTGCGCGTGAAAAGAGGGATGAAGCTCCTGTCCAGAGACTTAATGCGGCCTGTAACGGTATGATAAATTTGATTGGCTCGGAGAGTGGTCGGAGCTGCAAATAGGTTCTCGTTCAGGGCAAGAGATTTTATCTGATCGATGTTTTTCCCTTCGTAAAGTAGCTCAACTACCTTTCGGAACTCTATGAACCAAAAAGATAGCTTTACCGCACCCGCACTATATTCTTTTCGTTCCATCTCGCTCATTGACCTCCTTGATTGCAGGACTGTTTTTCTTCGCGTACAGCTTCGCAGACGTCTCCAATATCGCAATCAATATAATGGTTATATGCCAAACAAACCCCACCAGTTTATCATGGTAGGCAACAAAGCTAAAGAACTATTATTATGAACATTCTATATTATCCACTATATATGTACGCACTAGAAACAAATCGAAGTTATTTCCTAGTAATTTCTGCAGAAATACATGAACCGTAGGAAGATCGATTGTACTTTTCTACAAAAACCACTAAGCTTTTGCCCTATTTCTCTTTGCCTCCATCACTGTACTCTCCCCACCACAAACTTCGCCCGATCCACGGGATAGGGCGCTGTTTTCCGAAGGCACTTCTCGATGGAAACCACCTCCGCCTCAGTGGGGCCGTCCCTGCCGGGGACCAGCACTTTGTCCCCCACGGCCAGCGTCTCGTCCTCGGTACGATAGTGATACACCCGCTGCCAACGGGGAAACATCACCCCGCAGAAAGTATACACGGTCGTGTCTGTCTCCGCCAGCGGGTCGCTGTACATCGATTGCCGGACAGGCTCAGACCTAGGGCGCAGCCATTGAAGGCGATCCGCCACTTCTTTTTTCCACTGAGGCAGTAAACGCTGCGTGCGCTTGTCAGGAAAATCTTCTAGAACAGGGAAAATGGCCCGCTCCATGGCCTCCCAGGGTTCGGAGTTCCTTTGGTCTTGGATGTGGTAGGTAATTTTAGTCACCAACTCCTCGTACTTGGTACCCTTGCCTTGGGGATTCTTCAAAGCCGATTTCAGCAGAACTGTCCCCTGCTCCTCCCGATCATGCTCCAAGGTGTAGGCAATATAGCCAGCCACGTCTGGAAACTCTGGGCTTTTCTCCAACAATCCCCGGCGAAACGCTCCGTTCTGGCAAAGCTCTTCCAGCGCCAGATCTTGGAACTCCGGTGGAAAGCGGTCGGTCAAATATAGTATTCCATTGAAGGGCGCCCAAGTGCCGTCCATATACTGGGAGTATGGTCCAAACTCTATCACAATCCACGCCCAGACTCGCACCGCCAGAGCCGGGTCCTCCTCCGCCAGATCCAGAAACAGGTCATCCAAAGAAGTGAGAGGATGCTCGTCCTCATCGGTAACGGCTATGGGAAGTTGGAAGTTTTCCTTCACCGCCTGGGCGTACAAGAAACCACGGTCGATGGTCAAGTACCGGGCCGCCACACAGTTACCGTCAAGGATGAATTGGCGCTTCTCCATCTCCCGCTGACGAGTACTGTCATGTGGGATATAGCCCTCTCCGCTTCCCAAATCCGCCAGCTCACAGGCGGCTACGTAGGCCCGCTGGGTGGGATAGTCTTCCCGACGAATGCCCTGCTTGGCGTACCGCTCCTCCTGGCTTTCCACGGAAAATGTCAGGTAAGCCACAGGCGTCTCTTCTGGTTCCTTCTGGGGATCGTCCCACAAGACTTCCTCGTCTGAGTCGTTCCAGGTGTCATCGTCCTCATCGCTCACGTTATCCTCAAAATTAGAGGAGTGCAAGCTCAAGTCTGGATCGGTCAGGGAGGCTGTATCCGTTAACCAAGCGTCCTCGGAGAACTCGTCTTCCAGTCCGGTATCGTCCAGGCCGTCCCAATCGCTGTCCAGGTCATCATAGGAGGCAGCTTCATCCTCAGGCAAGGCGTCTTCAAAGACTTTCATGGCCAGCAGCTCTTCAGAAAAGTCCATCTGGCTGTTACCATTGACATCAAAGAAATTGGTAAAAGGAAATTTTGCCATGGGAGTACCTCCTGCCTATAATAACTCAATATAACTCTATCACACTTTACAAAAAAGCACAAGAAAACAGCAAAAGGAAAAAGCCAGCAGCTGCCCCCTTCAGCCACTGGCCTTCTCCCTCTATTTCGTACTGTGCTTATTGCGTCTCCGCCAAAAAATCCCCCACCAGCTCCCGGCACCCCAGCGCCCTCTCCGGCGTGGCCAAAAAAGCGAGGAGCTCTTCCTTGCTGCACAGTTGGTTCCGTCCCACCTGCACTGCCTGGAGGCGGCCCTCCTTCACCCAGCGGTGGAGGGTCTGGGGGTTGCGGCCCAGCAGCTGGGCTGCTCGCTGGATGGGCAGGGCGTCCGGCTCATTGGCCCAGCGCTGGGCCAGCCACTGCCGAAACTGTTGGCAGTTCTCCGGCGTGGGCTGGAAAGCCGGCTCCCGCTTGGGCCTGGGTTTGGGCGGATGGTGAGAGCTGAACTGCCCCGCCAGCTCCCCAAGAAAGCCGGGCTCCTCTTCCATACGGCGCTTAAATTCCACCGCGTCCTCCCAGCGGACACGGTACCGATAGGTGGCCTGGCCCGTGTCCTCGTGGGGGATGTAGTCGTGGTCCATCAGGTACTTCAGCTTGCGGGTGGAGATGTGCAGATACTGCCGCAGCTGGCTGCCGGTGAGCATGGGATAGATTTCCATAGTTTCCTCTTTTCCGTGGCGGTCACAGCAGGTAAACCGTCACTGTTTTCTTCTGCTTTTTACATTGGTCGATCACGTACTTGGTGCCTGGTGACTTGCCGTCCCAGAAGGCCAGCACCTGGTTGGCATAGGCGACGATTTCCCGATTCCGCACCAGGGGCGCAGCCCGTCCATACCGGCGGTAGTCCGGCAGGAACTCCGTCAGCTTCAGGCCATGGGACAGCGCGTACTCCCTGGCGCAGGTGTCGATTCCTTTCGCCCCGCCGGAGACTAGTTCCGTCACCCCAGGGGGAAGGTATGCCCCCATGTCCTCCACCCACAACCCTCTGGAACCAATGATGGCGAGTTTCATAACAACACAGCTCCCAAAAATAATTCGTCAATTTAACACCATATTACCACCACTTTCGTTATGACGCAATTATTTCACTATAATGAGGTCATAATAGCGTTATGACGATTGTGAGGTTCCGTATAATGGATGACAAACTTCTGCGCTACACACTGCGGGTGGACCGGCTGCTGTTTCAAAAATTCCGCTACATTGCGGAGTCGGAAGGCCGCTCCGCCAACAAGGAAATCGAGCAATACTTGAAAAGGCGTGTGGCTGAATTTGAGAAGGAGCATGGGCCTATTCCGGTTGAACCCCAGGGTTCTTGAGCGGCTTGCTATGAAACGAATTCTCGACACAGAGCAGTTGAATATCATCGGTCCCCGCATCAAGGAAGCCCGCGTTCGGGCAGGACTCAGCCAAAAGCAGCTTTCAGAAAAGCTGGAACTGATGGCGGTATATACCTGCCGCGGTTCTGTGTCTCGGATTGAGAACGGCCGCCGGGCGGTGACGGACATTGAGATCGATGCCATCTCCAAGGTGCTGGGTGTTTCTCTCAATTATCTTTTTGGGCGGGAAAAACATGTTCCTTAAAGACGCCATCGTTCTGAGGCTACAGCAGCTTTGCACGGAAAGAAACATTCGATACAACGAGCTAGCTAACCGGTCTGGGGTGACACCTTCTACGGTGTACAGTCTGATGAATCCCAGCCGCCGGGACCTATCCGTCATTACTTTGAAGAAGCTGTGCGACGGCTTGGACATGACCATCACCGAGTTCTTTGACGATCCTCTGTTCCAAACTTTGGAACAGGAGATTCAGTAACTGTAGGCGGTCCTCGGCAGCGCGCCTTCTTTGTTCTCTGCAATTTCATACAATGCACCTCCTATAAAATGAGGGCGTCCCAAAGCGGGGCGCCCTTTACGTTTGTCTGTCTGTATTGGTTTCTGGTTCGCCCTTCGGCTGGGCGTGCCGGTTCTCCCCCTGGAGAATGTCCGAAATCACAGCGGCGCTGGCCTGCTTGCTGGCCTTGTCCAGGTGGGCGTAGATGTTGGCGGTGGTGGAGAGGTCCGAGTGGCCCAGGAAGTTGGACACGTTGATCAGCGGCACATCCTGGTTGATGAGCAGGCTGGCGAAGGTGTGCCCTTACGGTATAATTACGACAAACCGGAAAAGCCCCGTAGAATCAAGGGTTTTGAGGTTTTCAGTCTGGTTTTTCATCCTTTTCCAAACCGAAAAATCACGCTGAAATAAGTCGAATTATAGGGGGTGTTTCATTAACGACAAATGAATAGCAGAAAGGAACTCAAAGCCTTTTGATTTCAAGCACAGTAGAATATTGGATTTAGGCTAAGCCGTCACTTGTTTCAAGTGGCGGCTTTTGTCATTTCCAGGACTGCTGTGCAGGCACATGACAACACCAATCAGAAATGAGGTGAAGTCATTGAACACGCAAATCATCGCCATCGCCAACCAGAAAGGCGGCGTTGGCAAAACGACCACCTGTGCGAACCTGGGAATCGGGCTGGCGCAGGCCGGGAAGAAAGTGCTGCTGATCGACGGGGACCCGCAAGGCAGCCTGACCATCAGCCTGGGCCACCCCCAGCCGGACAAGCTGCCCTTTACCCTGTCCGACGCGATGGGCCGTATCCTGATGGACGAGCCGCTGCGCCCCGGCGAGGGTATCTTGCCCCACCCGGAAGGCGTTGACCTGATGCCCGCCGACATCCAGCTCTCCGGCATGGAGGTCTCCCTGGTGAACGCCATGAGCCGTGAGACCATCCTGCGGCAGTATATCGACACGCTCAAGGGACAGTATTCCCACATCCTGATAGACTGCCAGCCCTCCCTGGGTATGCTCACGGTGAACGCGCTGGCAGCCGCCAACAGGGTCATAATCCCCGTTCAGGCAGAGTATCTGCCCGCCAAGGGCCTGGAACAGCTGCTCCAGACCGTGAACAAGGTGAAGCGGCAGATTAACCCCAAGCTCCAGATCGACGGCATATTGCTGACGATGGTGGACAACCGCACCAACTTCGCCAAGGAGATCGCCGCCCTGCTGCGGGAGACCTACGGCAGCAAAATCAAGGTGTTCGGCACCGAGATTCCCCATTCTGTCCGGGCAAAGGAGATCAGTGCCGAGGGCAAGAGCATTTTTGCCCACGACCCCAATGGCAAGGTGGCCGAGGGGTACAAAAATCTGACCCAGGAGGTGATAAAACTTGAAAAGCAGCGCGAAAAAAGTAGATCTGGCTCCATACGATGACTTGTTTTCCACCGAGGAAAGCCGCCAGGATGCCAAGCTGGAAAAAGTACGGGAAATCCCGCTGTCTGAGCTGCATCCTTTCAAGAACCACCCCTTCAAAGTCAAGGATGACGAGGCCATGATGGAGACCGCCGACAGCGTTCGGCAGTATGGTGTTCTGGTTCCGGCTATTGCCCGCCCGGACCCGGAGGGCGGCTATGAGCTGGTGGCCGGTCACAGGAGACACCGAGCCAGTGAACTGGCCAAGAAAGAAACCATGCCGGTCATTGTCCGGGACCTGGACGATGATGCCGCCACCATCATCATGGTGGACAGCAACTTGCAGCGGGAAAGCCTGCTCCCCAGCGAGAGAGCTTTTGCCTACAAGATGAAGCTGGAGGCTATGAAGCACCAAGGTGAGCGCATGGATTTAACTTGTTCCCAAGTTGGGAACAAGTCTGCTGGAAAGAAGTCCAGTGAGCTTTTGGCTGAACAGGTCGGCCAGAGTAAAAATCAGATTTTCCGCTATATCCGCCTGACAGAGCTGATCCCCGAACTGCTGGATATGGTCGATGAAAAGAAAATTGCTCTCAACCCGGCCTATGAGCTGTCTTTCCTCAAAAAAGAGGAACAGCGGGACTTGCTGGACGCGATGGACAGCGAACAGGCCACCCCCTCTCTTTCCCAAGCCCAGCGGCTCAAGAAATACAGCCAGGAGGGGCATCTGACCCTCGATATGATGCGCGTCATCATGGGCGAGGAAAAGAAAAGCGATCTCGACAAAGTGACCCTTTCTGCCGACATCCTGCGGAAGTATTTTCCCAAGAGCTATACGCCCCAGCGGATGCAGGAGACCATCATCAAGCTGCTGGAGGGGTGGCAGAAGAAGCGCCAGAGAGACCAGGAACGATGAAAGGAGCCGCCTATGAGGGATATTTCAGCCCGTGAGCTGAAAGGACACAACATTTTGGCCGTGGAGCGTTTTCAGGACAACACCCGCTGGATGATCGAGTTTTCCATCCTGCGTCCCTGCTCCTACGGCAGCCCCGGCGATGAAATGCGGCTGTTTCTCACGGAGGACGGGTATCAGGCCGCCCTCGTAAGCCGGAAGCGCCGGGAAATCAAAATCAAGCGGTATGCCCGCGTGATCGAGGGCCATGTCCTCGACTTCAAGCCGGACAAGCGCCGTCGCCACCCGTAAACCTGCCACTACCCCGAAAGGAAAGGAATGAATATGTGTACTGTCCAGAGCATCAAGGATGCTATCCGGGAAAACTGCCAGTCCCAATATGACATGGAATCCACCGACATTGACCGGGTTTTGCAGACCCTCCCGTTTTCTCAGGAACCGGGACCATTTTCTAAGCCGAAATCGCAAAGGCCGCTGTATTGGTTCCACGCAAGAAAATATGAAAAAGTGTAACCGCCACAATTCTTTTTACAGGATTGTGGCTTTTTTCATGCCCTGAGAACAGAAAGGAGTGAAGTCAATGGCGGTCTTTCGGATTGAAAGAACCCACGACTATACGGTAATGAGCAATCATCACCTGCGGAACCATGAATTGTCGCTGAAGGCCAAGGGGCTGCTTTCCATGATGCTGTCCCTGCCGGATGACTGGAACTATACCACCCGTGGCCTTGCGAAAATCTGCAAGGAGGGCGTGGACGCCATCGGTAATGCGCTGCGGGAACTGGAAACCGCCGGTTACATCGTGCGCCACCAGCTGCGGGACCGGCAGGGCCGGATCAGCGACACTGAGTATGTCATTTATGAGCAGCCCCAGCCCCGGCAGCCGGAAACGCCCCAGCCGGATACGGCTGTACCGGATACGGCTTCACCAGATACGGAAAACCCGTATCTGGATAAACCGGATACGGAAAAGCCCGCAGAATTAAATATAGAGAAATCAAATACCCAAAAATCAATTACTCATGGATCAAGTACCGATTCCATTCCCTTCCGGGAAAAAGCGGCAGCACAGCTGCCGGAACGGAAAGGGAGGGATGCGATGTCACTCACAGAGATGGAAAGTTATCGGGATTTGATTCTGGAGAACATCGAGTATGACCACCTGTGCCGGGAGTTTACCACCTACCGGGAGGACCTGGACGAGATCGTGGAGCTGATGGTGGAGACCGTCTGCGCCAAGCGGAAAACCACCCGGATCGCTGGCAGCGACTTCCCCCATGAGGTGGTCCGCTCCCGTTTTTTGAAGCTGGACTGCTCCCACATCGAGTTTGTCATGGAATGCCTGCGGAACAATACCACCGAAATCCGCAACATGAAGCAGTATCTGCTTGCGGTGCTGTTCAATGCGCCGACCACGATCAGCAATCACTACACCGCACAAGTCAACCACGATATGTATGCAGGCGGCTGGTAAACAGCCGCTTTTCTGCTGCCCGGACACACCGGGAGAAAGGATTTTGCCATGAAACGACCCCTTGCTTACATTACGGCTCCCTGGAGCAACAGCCAGTATGAGAACGCCGAGAACGCTGCGGCCTACTGCCGTCAGGTGTACGACGCCGGGTATTCGCCCATCTGCCCGGTGCTGTTCCTTCCTACCTTCCTCAAGGACGAGATTCCCCAGGAACACAAGGACGGGCTGGATATGGCGCGGGACTACCTGCGCCGGTCCCATGTGCTGGTGGTCTGCGGCCACGGTATCGACGAGACCGTGAAGAATGACATTGCCACCGCCGAGCGCCTGCGGATCACCGCCACCACCCTGGACGGCATTTTGACCGTGAAGGGCCAGGGGCGCGGGAAAGGAGGCGCACGCCATGCCTGAGCGTAAGACTGTGGGCCAGCTGATGGAGGAAATGCGCCTCAAGGCCGGGGCGCAGAACTATCACGGCCATGATTACATGGATTTGGAGCGGTTTGCCGAGGACACCCGGCACATGATTATTTTCGATGTGCTGACCTATGATTCCCCGGTGTGCTGGAAAGGCGAACGAACCCGCCTGTTTCTGACGGAGGCCGGATACCAGAAAAGCCTGGAGAACCAGGAAAAGGGCCATATCAAGATTCTCAGCCATGCCAAGGTGCGCCAGGGCCACCTGTACTATGACCGCTCCGACCAGCTGCGCTGAAAGGAGCCTGCCATGCTGAAACACCTGCTGCGGCGGCTGGTGGTCCCGCCTTAGTATCAAGCGCCACCCCTGCAAAATCCGTGGAAAGGAGGCGAGAAAAATGCAGGAGGAAGTGGAAAACAGGACTTTGACGCTGGCAGTCAGCGGAACGAAGTTCACCGGGCGGCTGTTGAAAGCCGCCATCACCAAGTACCTTGCCCACCGCAAGGAAAAGAAGCTGCAAAAGCAGAAAAGCCGGGATACCCCCGTAATTCCCCACGGCAAGCAGACCGTGAAGCAGCTGATCGGCCAGAATCAGGGTGTTTCCAACATCGAGATCACCGACCCCTCCATCAAGGAGTTTGAGAAGATCGCCCGGAAGTACGGCGTGGACTATGCGGTAAAGAAGGACCGCAGCAGCTCTCCGCCCAAGTACCTGATTTTCTTCAAGGGCCGGGATGCGGATGCTCTGACCGCTGCCTTTACCGAATATACCGGCAAAAAAGTCAGGAAAGCGGAAAAATCTGAGCGTCCGTCTGTGCTGGCAAAGCTAAGCCAGTTCAAAGAATTGGTGAAGCACGCCGTCGTGGACCGGAACAAGCGGAGGGAGCTGGAACGATGAAAAAGCAGCTGAACATCAAAAAGCTCCTTTTGCTGAATATGCCGTACATCCTGATGGGGCTTTTCTCCACCAACTTCGGTGAAGCGTGGCGGATGGCCGTGGGTGCGGACGCTTCGGCAAAAATGCTCTCGTTCTTCTCCACGCTGCCGGTGGCGCTGGCCAGCTGGTGGCCCAGCCTGCACCCGCTGGACCTGCTGGTGGGCCTGTGCTGCGGCGGCGGCCTGCGGCTGGCTGTGTACCTGAAAAGCAAGAACGCCAAGAAGTACAGGCACGGCATGGAATACGGTTCCGCCCGGTGGAGTGCATAATTTTAAGTGTAAAGGAAGCCTATATGGACGCACAGGAGGTTATGCACATGACTGATTATAGTAAAATTACAGCCCTTTACTCCCGCCTTTCCGTGGGCGACGAGGACAGGGACGGCGGTGAGAGTAACTCGATACAGAACCAAAAAATCTTTTTGGAGAACTACGCCAGAGGGCAGCACTTAACCAATATCCGGCACTACATTGACGATGACGAAAGCGGCAGATTTTTTGACCGTTCTGCCTACTCCCGCATGATGGACGATGTAGAGAACGGGAAAATCGGTGTCTGCATTATGAAAGACCTGACACGCTGGGGGCGTGACTATCTCCAAGTCGGCAATGCGATGGAGATATTCAGACGGAACAATGTGCGCTTTATCGCAGTCAACAACGGGATAGACAGCGAAAAGCCCGATACATTGGAGTTTGCGCCCTTTATCAACATCATGTCGGAGTGGTACGCAAAGGACATCAGCAAGAAAGTAAAGACCGGCATTAAGACGAAGGGCATGAGTGGAAAGCCGATTGCCACCGAAGCCCCCTATGGCTATGTCAAATCCCCGGACAACAAGGATTTTTGGATTATCGACGAGGAAGCCGCCGGAGTTGTTCGTTTGATTTTTCGCCTGTTTCTGGACGGAAAAAACCGAAACCAAATTGCCGTATATCTCACGCAGGCGCAAATCCCAACGCCCACATTCTACATGAAAGAGCGCGGGCGGGGAACCTGTAAAAACAGGGCGCTCAATGAGGCCAACCGCTATAAGTGGAACAAAGC